>QYPU01000041.1 GCA_007280145.1 Dehalococcoidia bacterium
CTGTTGTCTTGTATCCATACGTAAAATCAACAACGTATATGCCTGCCAGTTCAACGTGTTCTACGGAAAATTAGATAGTGCCCCGCTTATCGAACAGTGCCCCATCAATCTAGAATGTAAAGTTATGCTTATCTTGAACTTAGGCACTCATTCACTAATTGTCGGCAAAATTGAGGAAACCCATGTCTCAGAGGACTGCCTCACCAACGGAAAACCAGACGTTAATAGAATCAAACCCTTCACTTTCACTACAATCCCGGCTCTTCAATATCAAGCTCTGGGAGAGGTTATAGCTAAAGCATTCAGCATCGGCAAGGAACTCAAGGCGAGACAATAAGGCCTCGAGAATGAGAAAAGGGTAACAATCAGACAAATTGTGCAACTTCAGAAAAGTTAGCACTAATATCAAGGTATATATATTCCACCTAACCTAGCTTGGCACCGCAGCTTGTGCAAAATCTGGATACGGGGTCAATAGCAGCGCCACATTGAGGGCAAGCACGCTGTAGCTTTTGGCCACAAGCTCCGCAAAACTGCTGACCTGGAGCATATTGCGAACCACACCGGGGACATACAAGTGCTTGCTGCATCTCCAAGATTTGGTGTTGAGCTATTGGCTTTCGACCCCAGGGCACAATTCCAATGACAATTAGCACTACTCCGGCAGCCGCCACTCCGATGCTAAATATCACCAGGGGGGCGAAAAGGTCACTGAGGAACAGCGGCAGCCATGATTGGAGTGCTGAAAAAGGTAAATCAAACTGCGTTAGCTGTGCCCCGGCAAGATGAGTGATAATGAAAACGCCTATATACTGAAGGGCCCCGTAGACTAAGAAAATGATGCCCAGACGACATAAGCCAGCTCTTACAGGGCGACTCAGGAGAACAATACCCAGGATTAGAAGCGGTATAAGGCCAATCAGTACTATGTAAACGAACTCAAAATAACCAGCAGCTCCCCTTACCTGCTCTAATATAGACTGAACCTCCGAGCCCCACAAGCTTTCGTCAAGCTCAAATGCCTCCGGTATATCCCTGGTAGCTTCCTGATAAGCTTCGTTGATAAACTGCTCTATCATCTCCGGGGATGCTCCAGAAAGCTCCGGTGGCAGTGACTCCGATACAGCTTGCTCCAAATTATCTCTCAGGCTATCTTTTACCGGCTCCAGGGAAATCACGAGGTTCAAGCTTTGACTCCTGCCCAGAAGGTAGTCATAGCCAGCATAGATTAGGACACCTGCCTGCTGCTTCATCCAGGGCTCAAGGTCAGCAACGGTGTTACTTAGAACCTCTGCCACAAGCTCTCCCCCCTGAGGGACTTCTTGAGGAATCTCAATGGCGATTTGCTCGCTGAGCAGTTCTTCAGCTAGCGAAGGTATATCAAGCCTATCTACCTGAGAGACAACGAAGTCTGGATTAAGGAGAGTTTGCTTTAACATCAGCATATCGCCAAATATAGACAAAGAGAAAAAAAGAAGTAAGCCTAACAGACTAACAACTAACCCCTTAAGAAAACTCATCTAGACAGCATCCTTTCCTCCAGTTGGACTCTGGCATATTATACACAGGCTCTACTGCTTGTCCGATAATAGCATTGCTGCGATTATACATCCAGTTAAAGAAAAGCAGAATACCCCTGCTATAACCTGGTAAAACCAAATAAGTTATTTAAAATGTACATGAAGGGGGTTGTGCTAGCGTTGTTGACGCCGTATAATGAGAAAAATCTGTGCGGCAGTGCTAATAAGCACCTGGGCACAATCAAGTTTAAAGGAAAGGAGGTGCATATTCTGCAAACATATAGAGTTATCTCCCGATTCAATAAATCTTAATAAATCTTAAGGAAAGGGGGTAAGTTAATGGCAGAAGTAGGAAGAGAGAGGTGGAGCAACAGAACACTTTTCATATTTGCCGCAATAGGGTCGGCAATAGGTCTGGGCAATGTGTGGAGATTCCCCTACCTGACCTATGAGTTCGGCGGCGGAGCGTTCTTGATAGCATGGCTTATTGGCCTTGTCATACTCGGCATTCCCTGGATGATGATGGAGTTTGGAATAGGCCGCTATTTCCAAAAGAGCGCCCCAGGCATCTTTGAAGGAATCGGCAAGAAGTGGGAATGGCTGGGCTGGTGGCCAGTTTTTATGGCTTTTCTGATAGTAAGTTATTATTGTGTGGTACTGGCCTGGTCTTTACAATTTACGGTTGGTTCAGCTACTATGGCCTGGGGCACGGGAGAGGCTGGAGCCGCTGGAGCAGGGTCATATTTTTTCGGAACAGTCCTGAACCTCTCAGATGGGGCCGGTGTGCTTGGTGGTCTCCAGTGGGCACTGGTGGGATTTCTAGCGCTTACCTGGATAGTTCTATTCTTTCTGGTGTTTCGAGGTGCCCTTCATATAGGTAAAATCGTATTCTGGACAGTAACTATTCCCTGGGCACTACTAATTATCATACTTATCAGGGGCCTAACTTTGCCCGGGGCTGTTGAAGGGCTCAACTACTACCTTACGCCAAACTTTGCCGCATTAGCAAGTCCAGACCTGTGGTTTGGTGCACTTAGCCAAATTGCGTTTACTCTTTCCCTGGGCATGGCAGGAATGTTTGCCTACGGCAGCTTCGTTGCCAAGAAAGCAGACATAACCAATAACGCCTTTATTGCATCATTTTCCAATTGTGCTACCAGTTTCTTCGCTGGTTTCGCCGTATTTAGCATCGTTGGTTTTATAATGCAAGCCATGTCCATTCCAATTGGTGAAGTTAGTGCCTCAGGCCTAGGCCTTGCCTTTGTGACTTTCCCTGTCGCCATCTCCATGATGCCCGCAGCCAACGGCTTTATCGGTATAGTATTTTTCCTCTGCCTGTTTTTCCTGGGCATAGATTCTGCGTTATTCCTGGTCTACGGTGGCGTAATCGCACCAGTAATGGATAAGTTTGGCCTAAGCCGAGTAAAAGCCACTGCCATTGTCTGCGCTGTCGCCTTTGCAGTTGGACTGCTATTTACTACAAGCGGTGGCCTCTACTGGCTGGATATAGTGGACAGGACAGCCGCCTTCTACGGGTTGCTAATAACGGGCGCATTATCCTGCCTCGTTGTTGGCTGGAAATTTGGAGCTGCAAAGCTTAGAGAGCATCTGAATGAAACCTCTGACATAAAAGTCGGGAGCTGGTGGGATTGGTTGCTCAAGCTCGTCGTGCCTGTAGGCCTGCTCTTTGTCGTGATTTACGGCGGCTTTATGCAAGATATACCCAACCCTTACGGTGGATATCCGCTCTGGGCAGCTTCCATGATATGGGTCATACTGGGAGCAACCCTGATACTGAGCTTTTTACTCCAGGCAATCAAAACCAAGTCAAGCAAGGAGGAGGCCAAGAAATGACTATCGCTGCAATAACTACCACTATTGTTATGTGGGCAGTATTCATTGGTGTATTAGCCTGGTGTTTCACGCGGATAGGCAAAGGCGGTAAGTGGGAAGACTGAAAAGTAGCTAGTGACCATAGTTAAAAGCCAAAACTGCTCCCTATCTATTTAGGGAGCAGTTTTGGCTTCGGCAGAGGACAGCATCTAAAACAAGCTCATAAATATTTAAACGGCCTCTCAGTCCACCATGGATAAAAATCAGGCATATCATTGCTGACTTTCATTGAAAAATTCGGGGGCCTTTTCTCAAGGAATGACATAATGCCTTCGCGTGCGTCTGCTTGTTGGAAAGTCCATTCCAGCACTTTTGACTCGATTTTATTCGCTTCTATAGGATGGTCGACACCCACCAGTTTCCACAGAAGCTGACGGCAAAGAGCAATAGATATCGCGGAGGTGTTCTGGACAATTTCCAGGGCAATTTCACGTGCCCGAGGAATTAAAGCATCCGGCGGTAACACTTCAGTCACCAACCCATGCGCAAGTGCTTCTTGGGCCCCAAATACCCTTCCAGTAAGTATCCACTCCGCAGCTTTGCCCATGCCGACAATGCGAGGCAGAAACCAAGTGCTGGCTCCCTCAGCAACGATGCCCCGCCTGGTAAAAACAAATCCCATCCTGGCATTTTCAGAGGCTAGACGGATATCCATAGCCAGTGTCATGGTAATTCCCACTCCTGCGGCTGCTCCGTTAATGGCAGCAATTACCGGTTTTTTCAGGTCGTAAATTGGCATAGTAATCTGACCCGCAACTTCTCTATCTGCTTTTAGATGCTCAGTGGATAATTCCGAAGACCCATCTTCTAAAGTTCCACCCTCAGGACTTAAGTCGGTCCCGCCACAAAAAGCTCGGCCTGCTCCAGTCACAACTACAACCCGCACATCGTCATCTGCATCGGCTTTACCAAAAGCATCAATGACTTCGTCCGCCATCACATAAGTGCAAGCATTTAGCTTCTCCGGCCTATTGAGCGTTATAGTCGCAATCCTATCGGATATCTCGTATAGTATCTCGGTATATTCCATAAGTCCTCCTCTTTACATCGGTAGTTATCAGTATATGGAAAAGCCGACGTTCGGCAAGGTTATCTCCCTAAGAGACCTCCGTGTCCCCAAGTATAGCTCCTCTCCCTAACACTCGTCAAAACGTTTGCACCTCCGATAGAAAACAAAGTAAGATAAGTACTTGCCATTCAATACGAAAGCACAGAACGAAAGGAGACTACACGTGAAAGTCATCGGCGCTGTGGGACAAAACGGCTCGGGAAAAGACGAAGTTGTCAAGTATCTTCACACCCGCTACGGCGTGCCTTTCCTGTCAACTGGGGACATAGTAAGAGAAATCGCCGCAAAAGAAGGACTGGAACCAACCAGAACCAACTTACAGGATATTTCCGAAAGATATTTCCGTGAGTTCGAGAAAGGCTATTTCGTGAGACTCGTCGCAGACCAGATATACAAAAATGGCTGGAAAATTACTGGGATAAGCGGAATACGGTCATCCGATGACGTTGCTGCATTAAAGAATGCCTTTGGCAAAGACTTCATTTTGCTCCATGTGTATGTCAGTGACCCCCACAACCGCTATGCCAGAACATGTAAACGGGGTGAAGGAAGAGACCCGCACACTTACGAACAATTTATGCGACAGGACAGCGCAGAGGAAGAACTGTTCCATATAAAGGAAGCGACCGAACACGCAGACTACTCTCTAAGCAATGATGGCACACTGGATGATTTGCACAAAGCACTTGACAGGCTGATATTCAAGCAGGGGCTATTGCTTGTTTAGATTATCCCAGGCACGCTCGCTGCGAAGACAGCGCTACAAAATTCTCTTGCCCAATGGAACATCACTATCCGGTTGAACCAGCACCACTTCATCATTATCCAACACCACACCTAATACCAGCACTTCAGACATAAAATCAGCAATTTGTCGTGGCGGGAAATTCACTACCGCTATAATGCGCCTGCCTATCAAGTCATCTTTTGTGTAAAGGTTGGTAATTTGAGCGCTGGCTTTCTTTAACCCAAGGTCTCCGAAATCTATCCAGAGTTTATAAGCAGGTTTTCGTGCTTTGGGAAAATCCTCAGCCTTAATAATTTTGCCAACGCGTATATCCACTTTTTCAAAGTAATCGTAACTAATCTGCGTCATTTCAGTATCCGCCTTGGTTGAAATTGATTAATCTAAACCTAGCTCCCGAATGAGATAGCTTTTGGGGGACATTGAAGAACACAAGCTTCGCAGGCCTCACAGAGTGAGGGATACTTGATTACCATCTTCTTGTGCTCATTTCCCTCTATCTCGAAGACTCCTCTAGGGCAAATATCATAGCATATTCCGCAGGCAGTACATTTGGCTTGGTCAAGTACTATCTTGCCTCCTATGATTTTGCTTCGCCCTGTGAAATCTACCGGGCCAATCCGCCCAATGCCAAGTTTGTCCAACAAAGGCTCAAGGTCACTCCTGTAAAGGGGAGTTACTCCACCGAAGTCAGTCCCGATAACTACAACAAGCCCCATAGCCATAAAGAACAGGTCACGGATGTACATCGATGGGTCAGCTACAAGGAAAATATAGCTAAGTAGCCCTGCCCCTGTTAACGCTTCCAGGAAAAGCAATTTATGCCACCCGGCTTTACCCGGGATAAAAGGATACAAGCCATACATAAAGAGCAACAACCCCCCGCCCAGTATTGCAAACTCAGCAAGCCAGTCACTCAAAAAAACGGCCAGGATAACCAGAATGAGCAAGCAAATAGGAAAGGAGACCCCTATGCCGACATCCAGTCGGTCAACAAGAGGCCACTGCACACGGCGCATAGCATCAGACTTCTTGAGTCCATTAGCTATGTATTCAGGTATGTCCTTAGCATAAACAGGGCCAAACTTGCAATGCCAGCCTGTCTCCTTTCTGACAAGCTCAACATCAACACCTGGCGCAGCCAATTGCGGTAATATCAGAGTTCGATTAGTGACCTTGTTGCTAATCCTCGAAGTTTTGACCACTGAGATTACGGAATGGGCAGTGAAGCTACCACCTTTAGCAGCACACCAGACATTTATGCCGCCAGTCGGTGCTATCAGCAAATAACAATCCAAGTTCTTTAAGTATCTGGTTACCCTCTTCACGGTGAGGTCAAAATTGGCAGTAACGAAAACCGGGCTTCTCTCATCGGGCTGGCCAAAAACCCTGAGTCCAGGCTCTGTGGAGAGCGGCAGTAGCCGAAAGAGGGTCCCTATGGCTGTTCTAACTGCTCCTATAAATCCCACTTTGGCTGTCCCTTCCTGGCAACATACAGTCCGCAGGAACCAAGGAGGCTTGTCTTCTGGTAGACGATTTCGAATCCAGCGTCAGTTAAGCAGCTATTGATATCTTTCAGTACTTTAGTCGATGTCTGTGTCAGGATATAGGTTATCACCATAAGAGGAACGCGAACCAATAATTGTAATATTCGTTTGGCAAGGGAATTTGGCCTTATCTCGTCGGCGACGATGATTAGCCCGCCATATTTAAGAACCCTGTAAGCCTCTGCCAAGACATATTTCTGCTCATCAGGGTAAAGCTCGCTGAAAACCAGGGTACTCACAACCTTATCGAATTCCTCATTATCGAAGGCTTTATCCATTTCAATGGCGCCCATCTCCTTAAGCTGAACTCTGTTAGTTAAATTTCTTTCCTGTATCTTTCTTCCAGCTATGCCTAACATTTTTGGGGAAATATCAAAGCCAGTCACCGAGGCACCTTTCTCAGCACATAATATCGACAGTGTTCCAGTGCCACAGCCAATGTCAAGAACCCTATCACCCACTGTAATATAGCTCTCGGCGATGTCCCTTTTTACCCTGTTGCTCTGCCCCAGAGAGAGCATGTTGATGCCCATATCATAGCGCCGGGTCGAAGACTCAAGAACTCTCATAAAGACATAACTCGCCATTCCTAGCTCCAAACTCACTATGGCAATCCCATCACAGGTACACTTTACAGTCCTTCAAGCTGATACTGGCGGACGGCGGTTCGCCCATGGTCGTGCCGCTTCAAGCTGCGCTGCAAGACGGAAAAGCGTTGCCTCATCACCAAAGCGACCAACGAAATGGGTACCTATAGGCAAGCCATCTGCATTCCAGAAGAGTGGCACCGACATAGCCGGTTGCCCGGTGATATTGCAAATCGGCGTGAAAGGAATAAAATTCGCCGCACGTGACTGTGCGTAAAGAGGGTTATCTGGCGGGGAATCGAACGTGCCAAGAGGCACTGGTGGTTCAGCAAGAGTAGGAGTGAGCCACACATCGTAGTCGGCAAAAAAACGGGCGACATCACGGGCTATCCTTTGGAGCCTTGTCAATGCCATCAGATAGACTGGTGCACTCCGCCGCTGCCCCATCTCGTACATTGCCCAGGTGGACGGTTCGAACTGGTCTGGGGCAGGTTTTCGGCCTACTGCAAAGGCCGCACTATCTATCGTGCTAGCACAATTCGCCGACCACAGGGTCATGAAGGCACGGGTTATCAACTCATTATCAACTACTGGGGCTGCCTCTACCACTTCATGTCCCAGGTCAGAGCACAACGCTGCCGTATCGCGTACCGCCTTGATACAGTCTTCGTGCACTGGGACTCCACTAGCCGCTGTTGTAGTGAAAGCAATGCGGAGTTGCCCAGAAGCAGCACCCACCTCCTGCAAGAATGGACGCTCCGGGGGCGGTGCCCAATACGGGTCGCCTATATCAGGGCCAGAAGTAGCATCAAGCAATGCGGCACTATCTCGCACCGTGCGAGTGAGGGCATGCTCAACCACCAACCCGCTTGTTATGTCACCAAAACCAGGACCAAGAGGATTTCGCGCTCGTGTGGGTTTAAGACCAAAGAGCCCGCAGCACGAGGCTGGAATCCGAATCGACCCACCACCATCATTGCCATGGGCCATAGGTACCAAACCAGCAGCCACAGCGGCAGCCGAGCCCCCACTAGAGCCGCCCGCAGTTCGGCTTGTATCCCAAGGATTACGGGTGGGACCAAATAAACGCGGTTCAGTCGTCGGGAGAAGACCCAGCTCCGGTGCGTTGGTCTTCCCAAGGATAATCAACCCAGCGCGCTTCAGCCGCACCACCAATTCACTGTCCCCAGAAGATACAAAGTCATGCAGGAAAGCCGACCCTAATGTCATGCGCACCCCACCCAAGGAAGCCACCATGTCCTTGAGCAAAAACGGCACGCCAGCGAAGGGACCTTGAGGCAATTGACCGGCAGCCGTGGCATGCGCCTGTTCATACATCGGCGTAATTACCGCATTGAGCCTGGGATTCAGACGCTCAATTCGTTCAATAGCTGCATCCACAAGCTCGGTCGCCGTGACCTCCTTCCGCCGCACCAGCTCGGCCTGGGCAGTAGCATCAAGGAAGACAATTTCATCTAATTTTGCCAAGGTTATCATCTCCTTTCTCGCTGGATTGATTGATTACTAGAAGTCGTCCTGACACTCCACGCGGACAACAAGTCATTTTCGCAACCGCCTTAGTTCAAAAACCACCGGATTTGTTGGGTCAGGGCAAGCAACGGTGGTCTTATCTGGGTCACCTTCCCAGGGGAAAGAGCCACCGAACTGTAGCACTACAGCAAAGGGAAAAAGGGCATAAAATGCCCAGGAACACATATCACATGGAGCTTTATCTCCGATGGGAATTTCATCGCCAACTTTGTGATTGGCCGCGCAGGTGCCTTTTTGAGATATCACCCTGGCAATCACTTCACAGGTTTCCATTTCAGCCATGCTATCCTCCTCGCTCTTACTGGTTCATGCCTTAGTGATTAAAGGCGACTAAAGGACATCCATACTTATATATCTCTCGATTCTATCCGGTAAGACAGTGACGATAGTTTTGCCGTCGCCCATCTCTGCTGCAACCTTTAAAGCAGCTATCACATTAGCCCCCGATGAAATGCCGACCATCAATCCCTCATCTCTCATCAGGCTTCGTGCCACATCTATCGCAGCCTCGCTGCTTACAGGGATTATGCTATCTATAAGGTCCATATTCAACAGGCCAGGGATAAACCCTGAGCCAATTCCCTGTATCTTATGGTAGCCAGGGTCATCTCCACTCATCACTGCCGATTCAGCAGGCTCTACAGCCACAATCCTCACTCTGGGATAAACGTTCTTCAGGGCCTCAGCTACACCCATTAGCGTACCACCGGTGCCAACGCCACTTATAAACGCATCTATTTGGCCCTTTATCCCCTCCAGAATCCTCTTGCCTGTAATTTCTCTATGAGCTGCGGTATTATCAGGATTATCAAATTGCCTTGGCAGCCATGCATCCGGGTATTCTCTAGATAATTCATCAAGCTTCTCCATAGTACCAGCAAAGCCATCTGCAGCCGGTGTCAGGACAATTTCAGCCCCAAACGCCTCCATCATCTGTACTCTCTCACGGCTCATATATTCCGGCATCACAGCCATAAACCTGTAGCCCTTTAGCTGTGCCAGCATAGCAAAGGAAATACCTGTGTTACCACTAGTAGCTTCTATTATTCTAGCTCCAGACTTAAGCTCACCTCTCTTCTCAGCCAGGTTCATCATATACAGCGCCATTACATCCTTTATGCTGCCACTGGGATTCAAAGCCTCCAGCTTGGCCCAGATCGTTGAGCCTGTATCGTTTACTCTGTGCAGCTTTACCAGAGGTGTTTTCCCAATCAAATCCAGAACACTTTCTATCATCGAAGCTCCTTCCTAACCAAAGATGTCACTAGCTAACCCCAATTTACACGTCTTTTTCCCAACCGTCAATCTTACACTATTTGAACTAAACTGGCTAGTTATCAAATTGCCTCAATCCTTGACTTTCTCTCCCTGTAGCAGTAATATCCTTGGAATATAAATCGTCGACAAATATATAAGAAGGCCTTATGAAACTGCCATCTTGGCGACGCTATACAGAATTCTGGTACTCCGGTTATGCATTTCAGGGGGCGGTTGTTTTTGGAACCGGCGCAATTCTAATGCCTATTGTGGTCAATCACGCTGGTGATGCGGCGAAAGCCGGAACTGTTATTGGATTCTTTTATATAGGCCAGCTACTCGCTCCGTTGATGGGCGCCATTACTGACCGTACAGGCTGGCACCGACCTTTCTATCTCTCCGGCTATGTTCTCCTCGCCATCGGCCTGGCACTATTTCCGTTTACTAACTTGTTGTGGTTCTGGATGGCATTAGCCTTTCTACAGGGACTTGGTTCAGCTACAAGTAATACAGTGGCAGCAATGTTTATCGTCGAATATAAGCCGAAACCAGAATGGGATGCTCGTGTGGGATGGCTGCAGACTTTTTATGGCGTTGGCCAAGCCGCTGGACTGGGGTTGGCCGCTGTCCTGCAAGCCCGCCCCGAGCTTGGGCTTATAATCTCGGCCGGTTTGATGGCACCCGCTATGTTACTGGGGGCACGTGGGCTGCCACCATCACATGCACATCATAAACCTGCGAAGGCGGATTTTTCGCGTCGCTTACATAGGCCACCGCGAACTGTCTATTCCATTCTTCACCGGTACGAGGGAACGATTTCGGAAAACCTGAAGCGCCTGCCCCAAGAATGGCATTCCAAATTCGGTATCTATATAGCCGGTTGGTTTTTCGTAATGCTCGCTACTTGGCTTATCGGTGCCCTCTTCCCGCTGCTGATGAAGTCGGCGTTCAATATATCATACAGTATGTCATCGCTGTATTATGCATTCGGCGCAGTAATCGGTATATTTGCCTACACGCCGTCCGGCATGCTCGGGAAGAGATTCGGCGACGGCTGGGTTGTAATCGTTGGCACCACCATGACAGCAATCTCAGTTGCTGGCCTTGCCTCGCTCGCGTATATACACTCCAGCCTCAACCACTGGCTTGTTCCTATTGTGTACATCCTGATCCCGATTGCCTGGTCGCCGCTCATTGTTGGGGGGACTGACTGGGCGGCGCAACTGGCCACTTTTGAGGAGGGCAAAGCCTTGGGGGCCTTCAACGCCACAACAGCCATCGCTGCTGTTATTGCCGCATTTGCAGCCGGATCCGTGGCGCATAAGTTCGGTTACGGTATGATCTTGGTTGTTGCCACCATTGCCAGCCTTCTTTCGTTAGTGTTTTTCACCCCTCTGCTGTTCTCGGCAAAGAAAAGTTGATTCCTTTCTGTTGAGTTACCCCTGAGACACCACGTGTCTTTGTTCCAAGCTGAGATACCGAGTATCGCTTCCGCAGTATATGATTAATCATTTTCCCGGACTTGTCAGTAGCGTTCTTTTTCAGAGATGCTACAGTATTGTCACAAACCCAAGATCTTGCCTTCACCCAGTTTTTCCAATATACTTGTCAAAATGCTGATAGTGTTCCCGAAATAGCAACTGTTGATCAAGACGTATCAGCCAGCCCAACTAAGACCACTGTCTACATCAACACAGCGGAATTAAGAAATTAGAGATGACAGCTACACAGATTTTGGGGGTGATTGGAATCCTCTTAATTATCGGCTTCCTGGCCGATTACCTCTTCAGGAAAACCAGCATCCCTGACATAATCATACTAATCTCACTGGGCTATCTGATAGGACCTGTTTTCTGCATTATAGAGCCGTCTGAACTAGCTCCAGCTACACAAATAATCGCTACCTTAGCTTTAGTTGTTATCCTGTTTGACGGCGGCCTTAATCTCGACTTCGCTAAAATTTTATCCACTGCACACAGAGCGATATTTTTGGTCTTGCTCGGCATCGGTATCAGTATGGCAGCGACGACAGCTTTCGTCTACTATCTGCTGGATTGGGAACTGCTAAATAGCTTGCTGCTTGGTGCCATCATAAGCGGCACCAGCCCTTCGATAGTCATGCCTTTAATCAATCGAGCCAGGGTCAGTAATGAAGTTTCATCAATGCTGAGCTTGGAATCAGCTCTCAATGGTGCATTGGTCATTATCATCGCCCTAGTTGTTCTGGAAATCATGACAACCGGGACAACCGAGAACGGGCTTTCTATAGCAGGACAGACTATTGGCATACGGTTTTCACTGGGACTATTACTCGGCGCTGTGGCTGGCATCATCTGGCTATGGCTACTAACTCTACTTGAAGGAGAGGCTTACGACGATATTTTAACTCTAGCCGCTGTTTTTGTCCTTTACTTCATTGTAGAAAGCATAAATGGCAGTGGAGTCATCTTCGCCCTGGTCTTCGGTCTCATGCTAGGAAACGGCGTGAGAGTAGCTAGAGTATTTAGAATTAAGCGAACAACTGAGGCAACTGAAATAATGAAGAAATTCCATTCCCAAATATCTTTCTTTATAAAAACCTTCTTCTTTATTTATCTGGGGTTAATCATAACCTTCAATGAGCCTGGGCTCATTATTCATTGCGTTGTTCTATCCATTCTGCTCCTATTCAGCAGATACCTGGCTGTGCTTATTAGTTCCCTGGGTAGCAGAACTCTATTGGCTAACAGACATCTGTTAACCACCATGTTACCCAGAGGATTGTCGGCCGCTGTGCTAGCCCAGATAGTAGTCACTTCTGGCATTCCTAATGCTTCAGTTTATCCTGACATTATAATCGTCATTATACTGATTACAGTCACAATTTCAGCTATAGGTATCCCTATTTTCACTAAAAAAGCACGTGAGGAAGAACCAAAATAGTCAATACAAAAAGCAGCTCTGTTACCTGTATAAAGAAGTTTGGCGTTAACTAGAGCAACAAAAAGCCCGCCAAAAGGTCAATTCTTCCAAGGTTCACAAACAACCTTCGGCGAGCTTCTCCCGCCTACCTAGCTATCTATAGTACAGCTAAGGTTTCTATAGCTACCTTCAAAACAACGTCAATCTTCACACTATTACTTAATTTCCACCGTAGCCCCGGCTTCTTCCAGCTTCTGTTTGACAGCAGCTGCTTCCTCCTTATTAACCCCTTCTTTGACTGGCTTAGGAGCACCTTCTACTAAGTCCTTAGCCTCCTTCAGTCCCAAAGGGGTTAGCTCTCGCACCGCCTTAATCACGCTAATCTTATTCTCACCGATTTCCTTAAGGACTACAGTGAACTCCGTCTTTTCCTCTTCTGCCGGTGCTGCCCCCGGTGCTGCCGCAGCCACTGCCACTGGTGCTGCCGCAGTTACTCCAAATTCATCCTCCAAGGCTTTCACCAACTCAGCCAATTCCAGCACTGTCATATTCTTGACTGCTTCTATGACTTCTTCCTTTGTCATCGTCTTCGTACCCTTTGGCAAAGTCGCCTTAGCCTTAGGCGCTTTCTTTACCTTTGATATCTCCTCGGCTTTCTCCTCCACCTCTGATATTTCCTCGGCTTTTTCCGCCACCTCGGGCTGCTCAGATTCGACTTGATTCTGTGACATTTTACCCTCCTTCTACTTGCTGAATCCTAGCTTGAATTATATTTAAAAACCCTTGCAAAGGTGCATTAAGAACATTATGTAAAATTTGCAGTGGAGCCCTTAACTGCCCCATTAACTGAGAAATCAGCACATCTCTTGACGGTATAGCAGCTAGAGCAGAAACTTCTTCAGGATTAAGCAGACGGTCACCTAACAGTCCACCCTTGATTTGCAACACTGAGCCTAAAGAGCGGATATGTTCACTCAAGGCCCGTGCTGGCTTAACTACATCATCATAGCCAAAAGCTATGGCTAAAGGACCAGACAGCAATGCTTCCAGCTGTTTTTTATCAGCTCTTTCAGCAGCGAATCGAGTTAGTGTGTTTTTTACCACTCGATAGTCTACACCTAGGTCAGTTAGACGTCGACGTAGCTGTACCATTTCTCTAACTGAAAGTCCACGATAATCTGTGGCTATAACAATGGTGCACCGGGACAGACTGTCAGCTAACTCATTTATGATTTGCTCTTTTCTTTCTCTTAACATAGTCACACCTCTCAAAAAACCAAAAGTCCCTGTGCCACGACACAAGGACTTGATTTAAGTTCAGAAGAACGCATCAATCAAACACACCTCGGCAGGCATCTATTTTAAGCCTTGCGGCACCTGCTGTCACTAGCACGACGTAAAAGCCTCTTATTTAATTTATAAAGAGCCAACTGGCAAAGCCAGAATAGACTTCAGATCAAGCTTGATTCCAGGCCCCATAGTGGTTGATAAAAAAGCACTCTTTATGTATTGTCCCTTAGCACCACTAGGCTTAGCCTTTATTACAGCTTCTACCAGAGCAGTTAAGTTTTCCAGCAATTTAGCTTCATCGAAACTGAGTTTACCAATAGGCACATGAATAATTGATGTTCTATCCAGTCGGAATTCCACCCGACCTTTGCGAGCTTCATCAATCGCTCTAGGTAAGTCATCGGCTGCTACTACTGTGCCTGACTTAGGGTTGGGCATCAACCCCTTCCGCCCCAAAATCTTCCCCAGCTTGCCTACCTTACCCATCATATCCGGAGTAGCTATGCTTACATCAAAGTCAAGCCAGCCATCTGTAATCTTCTTAACAAGCTCATCGCTGCCAACGTAATCAGCACCGGCCTCATCAGCAGACCTTGCTGCTTCACCTTGGGCAAAGACAAGAACTCGAACCTTCTTACCTAGTCCATTAGGCAGAAGGGCTGTGCCCCGCACCTGCTGGTCAGCACTTCTAGGATCAACTCCCATCTTCAAGTGAAGCTCGACCGTTTCATCAAAGCTAGCAAAGGCAGCTTTCTTAGCTAGTTCGATAGCTTCACGAGGCTGATAAGCAACAGTTCTGTCGACAAGCTTGGCTGTTTCCTGGTATTTCTTTCCTCTAGTTGTCATTGTCTACTCCACATCAATTCCCATGCTACGAGCTGTGCCTTCAATAATTCGAGCTGCTGCTTCAATATCTGTAGCATTTAAGTCCTTCATTTTGATTTCGGCAATCTCACGAATTTTCTCACGAGGCAATGTGCCTATCTTCTGTTGACCAGAAGCAGTGCTACCCTTATCAGCATTTAAGGCTCGTTTTAGTAAATCAGATGCCGGCGGCGTCTTGGTAATAAAAGTAAACGATCTGTCTTCATACACAGTTATCTCCACCGGGACAATAGAGCCAGCCCGAGAATTAGTCTGATCATTATAGTCCTTACAGAAAGCCATAATATTTACTCCGTGTTGCCCTAAAGCTGGCCCTACCGGAGGAGCTGGCGTGGCTTTACCCGCTTCAATCTGCAATTTAATAATTGACTTAACCTTTTTAGCCATTTACAACTTCTCTACTTGCAAAAAATCAAGTTCTACCGACGTTTCTCGCCCAAAAAGGGTTAACAATACCTTTACCTTTCCCTTCCCTAAACTGATTTCATCAACTATGCCAACAAAGTCAGTGAATGGACCGTCAACCACTCGAACGCTCTCCCCCTTTCTAAAACCCACTCTGACCTGGGGTGTGCCCTCCACCATTTTCTTCAAAATAGCATTGACCTCCTCCTCAGCTAAGGGTGTCGGCTTGCTACCGCTACTGACGAAGCCGGTTATCCCAGGTGTATTGCGCACTACATTCCAGCTATCGCTATCTATCTCCATTTGAACCAAAACATACCCGGGGAAGACTTTTTTGGTCACTGTTCGACGCTGTCCACTCCTAATCTCAATCTCATCTTCAGTAGGTATCACCACCTGAAATATTTTGTCCGCAGCGTCCATAAATCTGACCCGCTGCTCTAGGCTTGCCTTAGCTTTTTCCTCATAGCCAGAGTAAGTGTGCACAATATACCACCGCTTCTCCTCACTGCTCATTAGTCTAGCTCCCACCTAGAAACACCTTAGAAACCAGTTCAGAAAAGCCATAATCAAGAGCTCCTAAGACAATCCCAACGACAATACATACAATGAGAACCATAATCGTTAGCCGCAAGGTTTCTTGCCTTGTCGGCCACACCACCTTTCTCAATTCACCTATAGTCTCACCAACAAAAGCAAAACGAGACCTCTTAGGTTTGGCAATTTGGGACTGACTTTTTTTAGCCAAAGATTACCTAGTCTCCCGATGGAGCGTGTGGCTACGGCAACGAGGGCAATATTTCTTCAACTCCAATCGCTGGGAGTCATTCTTCTTGTTTTTAGTAGTGGTATAAGTCCTCTCCTGGCACTCAGTGCATGCCAGATGAATGATACCACGCGACTCACCTTTTTTAGCCACAGTTAATCAAGAATTTTGCTAATCACTCCGGCTCCTACTGTCCTGCCTCCCTCTCGGATAGCAAAGCGCAATCCTTCCTCCAAAGCCACCGGATAAATAAGTTTTATGGTCATCTTTATATTATCTCCAGGCATGACCATCTCCACTCCTTGGGGCAGCTCTGCATTTCCAGTAACATCTAGAGTCCTGATATAGAACTGGGGCTTATAGCCATTAAAGAACGGGGTGTGCCGACCACCTTCCTCCTTGGTTAGCACATACACCTCAGCCTCAAAATGAGTATGGGGAGTAATTGAGCCTGGGGCCCCTAGAACCTGCCCCCTTTCTACTTCATCACGCTCTATTCCTCTAAGCAAGCAGCCAATAGCATCCCCGGACTCTCCCACCTCTAGAGTCTTATGGAACATTTCCACTCCGGTTACTACAGTCTTACGTGTATCCTTTATGCCCACAATCTCAACTTCCTCGCCCGTCTTAATCACACCACGCTCAACTCTACCAGTGACTACAGTGCCACGTCCTTTAATACCGAAAATGTCCTCTATCGGCATCAAAAAGGGCTTGTCTTTAGCTCTTACCGGCAGTGGTACATATTCATCTACGGCGTCCATCAACTCCAGAATTGGGCCGCACCATTTGCATTCCCGCTTACCACAGCCACACTCCAAAGCCTTGAGAGCACTCAGCCGGACAACAGGAGTCTTGTCTCCAGGAAAGTTATATTTAGAAAGCAATTCCCTGACTTCAAGTTCAACAAGCTCTAGCAGCTCCTCATCTTCCATCATATCTACTTTGTTCAATGCTACTAGCAGGCAGGGTACTTCTACCTGGCGAGCTAAAAGAATATGCTCTCGGGTCTGAGGCATAGGGCCATCTGGAGCACTGACCACTAGTATTGCCCCATCCATTTGAGCTGCTCCAGTTATCATATTCTTAATATAGTCGGCATGTCCTGGGCAATCTACATGAGCATAATGGCGTTTATCGGTCTCATACTCAATATGAGCAATAGCAATTGTCAAGCCTCGCGCTTTCTCTTCAGGAGCATTATCTATGGAATCAAAAGACCGAAAACCAGTATCCCCTATTTTAGATAGGCACAAGGTAATAGCCGAAGTCAGAGTGGTCTTACCATGGTCAACATGACCTATCGTC
>QYPU01000040.1 GCA_007280145.1 Dehalococcoidia bacterium
ACCCTTCACCATGACGTTACGTTCAAAGCAATACTAAGCACCCGGCTCAGGTTAAACTAACGCCAATATACCAAATAGTCAACATCACAGGCAATTACTAACGAGGCAATTTGGCAATCCCTTTGCCGTGGACCATGTGCTTTTATAACTCAGTTTACGCTCAGAGCTAAGATGCAGGCAGGTGATTCTTTGCAGTATCAATCATCGCTTTGACATTGTCAAATTTGGCATCTATGGGGCACTCACACCCGGTGCTGAGAATAAAACCCCCTCCGTCACCAACAACGTCTATTAGTTTCTCGCAATATTCGGTAACATCTTCAGGTGTGCCCAAAGCAAGCTTAGACGCTGGCACATCTCCCATAATGCACATGTGGCCTTCCAATACTTCTTTTGCCCTAAAGATATCGGTGGTACTATCAAGTTCACATATACACTTACCTTTAGGTAAATCTTTTAGATAGGGAAGATTCATCGTCCAGTCGGTGTCAAAGTGTAATGTGGTCGTGAGTCCCTCGGCAGCGAAGGCATCGACCATTTTCTTCAGGTAGGGAAAGCCAAACCGCTCGAAAATCTTCATCGGGTAGTAGAAACCAGAGCCCCGTTCCAGGGGAAAGAAGACCCAGGGCATACCTGTAGCTTTAATATCGTTCTTGACGTTATCAATAAGGTCGTCAACCATGGCATCCATCGCTGCCTCAACCTTGTCAGGCCGGCGATATAGGTCAAGCGTGAATTGAGTAAGCGACCTGCATAAAGACAGTATCATGGTGCAGCTACAGGTAGTTGCACCAAGCAGTACCGGTACCCCGCGTTCTTTCCAGGCCTTGGCATCGTCCATATATATCTTACACTGCCTTTTCTGGCTGGCATCTATCTTCTCGACAGAACGACCTGTCACCCGCGGGAGAAGCTCCTCCAAAAAACCATTCCAACCTTTGCTAATTATCGTATCGTAGTCCTCAACAACCATAATTTCCCGTTCTGCTGCTTGAATTGGACTGTCCTCAGGGGCCCCCCTACCCGCCACATACATCGGCGTTGGCGCCGACGATATCCGCCAGCTAGAACTCGGCCAGATAAGGTCGGCTGCAATCTGCCCATCATAACCTCCCAGGGCATCAAAGGTATCAATAAAGGCCTGAATTGCTCTGTGTGGGTTCTTGTAACCTTCGCTTTGAGGCACACCTTGATACCGAAGAGGAAACTGCAACATGTAAGGAGCTACTGGAACTCTGTCAGGAATCTCAAGATTAACCGCAGCACGGATTCTTTCCTCTCGGGTCATCATCTCTTTTATCACCCATCTCACCTCCTGACAAAACCCTCGCATATACCCACGCTCAGATTCAACAAGCAGGCAGGTGATTCTTAACAGAATCGACCATAGCTTTTACATTCTCAAATTTGGCATCAACAGGGCACTCACACCCCGTGCTCAGGATAAAACCTCCATCTTTACCAACGACGTCTATCAGTTTCTCGCAGTATGCAGTAACATCTTCAGGTGTGCCCAAAGCAAGCTTAGTCGCTGGCACATCTCCCATGATGCACATATGGCCTTTCAGTATCTCTTTTGCCTTGAATATGTCACTGGTACTATCAAGCTCACATATACACTTACCTTTAGGTAAATCTTTTAGATAGGGAAGATTCATCGTCCAGTCGGTATCGAAGTGCAGCATAGGCGTGAACCCCTTGGCAACAAAAGCATCAACCATTTTCTTGAGGTAAGGGAATTCAAATCGCTCAAATATCTTCAGCGGGTAATAGAAACAAGAGCCGCGTTCCAGAGGGAAGTAAATCCATGGTAAACCTGTAAATCTCATATCATTAGTGATATTTTCAATAAGGTCATCAACCATAGCATCCATTACCGCCTCCACCTTATCAGGAATGCGATACAAGTCAAGCGTGAATTGAGTCAATGTTCTAGATAATGAGAGTATCATCAAGCAACTCATAGTACTTGCGCCGCTCAAAACGGGAACTCCTCGCTCCTTCCACCTTTCGGCATCACGCTTACGTATCGCCGCTAGCTTTTTCATGTTTGCGTCCAAGCTCTCGAGAGAACGACCTCTTAGGCGAGGGAGGAATTCCTCACAAAAACCATTCCAACCTTTGCTGATTATCTTATCATAGTCTTCAACCGTCATAAGTTCCTGCTCTGCTACCTGCAAGCTCTGGTCATCGGAAATACGATCTCTGCCTGGCACGACATAAGGTGTTGGCGCCGCACATATCCGCCAGCTGGAAGCTGGCCAAATAAAGTCAGGCTCAATCATAGCATCAAAGCCCCCCAGGTCATCAAAGGTGTCAGTTAGTGCCTTAAACGCCTTTTCGGCATCTTTTAAACCTTCGGTGTGCTTTATACCCTGATACCGAAAAACAAACTGATATATCAAAGGCACTATCGGCACCCGGTCTGAAACTTCTAGGTTAACAGCAGCCCTAATCCTCTCCTCCCGCGTCATAGTTTCCTTTATCATTTACTTCACCTCCCTGGCAAATTTCTTGCACATCTCCACACCCTCAGATGCATCATTGGTGCAAGCATCAGCCCCAACATACTCCCCAACTTGCTCAGTCATAATCCCACCACCGACGATAATCTTGACTTTGCCTCGTAACCCAGCTTCCTCTACCCCCTTTACCACCTCCTTCATCGACTCAAACGACGGCGTCAATAAACCTGACATCCCTAAAATGGACGCCCCCGTTTCAACCAATTTGTCTATAAAAACACCCGGCGCTACATCTATTCCCAAGTCGTAGACCTCAAATCCAGCCGCTGTTAGAAGAGTCCCTGCTATGTCCTTCCCTATATTGTGTATGTCCCCCTTTACCGTCCCCAATACCATCTTACTTAACGGCTCTGCTTGCTTGCCTCCTTCTAGCAACGGCTCTACAACTGCCATCGCCTCCTTGAATATCTCGCCCGACACAATTAGCTCGCTGAGAAAATATTCCTTGCTCTTGTACCGCTCCCCAACAATATCCATACCCTGACGACATTCATCAACTATAGACATTGGCTCAACACCAGCATCGATTTTCTCACGCACCAGTCTCTTTGCCTCGTCCTCGTTTAATTCAGCTATGACATCAGCCAGTTCTGACATACTTCCTCCTTAAAATTTTTGTAACCAAGAATGCATACACGCTGAAGAATAACCCGCCTTTCAACTCGAAGCAGCACTGCAATGGATAGTATGCTGACCCAGGCTACAATCCCAGGTATATCTTTCTTATGCGCTCATCGCTGAGCAGCTCTTTGCCTGTACCCTCAGCGATTATCTTGCCTTTAGACATAACATAGTTTCTCGTACTCAGGGCAAAGGCAAAGCTAATATCTTGCTCAACAAGCATCGTGTTAATTCCAAGACGTTGAATCTCTACTACCTTCTCAAACAAGTCCTCTTTTGTCTTGGGGGCAAGTCCAGTCGACGGTTCATCAAGGCACAGGAGCTTCGGGCTGCTCATTAATGACCTCCCTATGGCAAGCATAACCCTTTCTCCGCCGGATAATGTCCCCGAGATCTGTTTTCTCCTTTCTTTCAGCACTGGAAATAGCTCAAAAACCCCCTCTAGATTTTTGTTCCTATCCTTTGGGCATGTGTACGCCCCCGCTTTCAAGTTATCCAGAACCGACAGTTCAGTAAACGGCCTCGCCCTTTCCGGGCAGACAACCAGGCCTCTTTTCATAATTTCATCCGCCGGCAGATTATCCACTCTCTCTCCATCGAATACCACTTCACCCGTGGTGGTTATTTTGCTCAACATCGCCCTCATTCCTTTCATCATGTCCCTCTCCCACCTTGTGAGCCCAACCATAGCCCTGAGCATAGTGGTCTTCCCTGCCCCGTTTGGACCTACCACTGCAACGAACTCTCCGGCATCAATACTGAAGCTGGCTCCATTCAACACCAGTGCAGTATAGTAACGCACAGTCAAATCCCGTACTTCAAGAAGCACCTAAAATCACCCCCTTACCCAGGTAAGCCTCTATTACCTTGTTGTCACTGGCTATCTCCTCTGGTGTGCCCTGAGCAATGATCTGGCCGAAGTTGAGCACAAGCACTCTATCAACTATCTTCATCAGGTCCATTAGCTTATGTTCCACGATAAGCATAACCATCTCTTCGGAATGCAGTCTGCCAAATCTCCCCCCTTTATGCAACCTCCTCATCGATTTCCCCAAGAGGTCGGTTTCAGCAGGGTTTAGTCCACCAAATGGCTCATCAAGTAAAAGCAGCTCAGGTTCGGTGGAAATAGCTCGAGCTATCTCCAGACGCTTTAAGTCACCATGTGACAGGACAGCAGCCCGTTCCAGCGACAGGTCGGCAATGCCAACAAACTCCAGGGCATCTCGCGCCTTCACAGCCAGTCTTTTGGTCCACTCCCCCCTCTTTGCCTTAGTCACCATACAGGCCACCATAACATTCATGATACAAGGTAAGTTGCGAAACGGCTTTACCACCTGGAAGGTCCCTGCAATTCCCCGTTTGACAATATCGCATGACCTGTGCCGGGTGATATCCTTACCCTTGAATATTATCCTCCCTGAATCAGGCTTCAGCACCCCCATTATGAGCCGCAATAGGGTAGTCTTCCCCGAACCATTGGGGCCTATTAGGGCAACCACTTCCCCCTGGTCTATCCGAAAACTCACATTATCGACTGCCACTAGCCCACCGAACCGCTTGGTTAAACCTTGAACTTCAAAAAAGGCGTCGGCCAATTTAGTCCACCTCCTCTCTTAGCTCTCTTCGTGATACCTTGCCAACATCTGTCTGTGGGATTTCTCCCTTGAATTCCACGACCTTAGGGATTTTAAAATGGGCTATCTTACCCTCACAATATTTCATGATGTCCTCTTCGGATAATTCTCCCCTGGCATCACTCTCAAGCACTACCACCGCTTTAACAATCTCCCCTGCCCTGGGATCCTTAACCCCGACAACCCCCACATCTTTGACCTGGGGATGCTTTTTTATAACTTCCTCTACCTCTCGGGCAAAGACAGCATGACCTTTGTACTTAATCATGTCCCTCTTTCTATCATAGAAATAACCATAGCCTTCCTCATCCATACTTCCCAGGTCACCGGTCCTCATCCACACCTCACCATCTATGTCTACAAACCTTTCCTCATTTTCCTTGGGGCGCTTCCAATAACCCTTCATTACCTGGGGACCTCTAACAGCAATCTCACCCACTTCCCCAACGGGCAGGAATTCGTTCTTTTCGGGATGGAGAATCGCAAACATCGTGGAGGGATAAGGTACACCGAACGAGCCTAACTTGATTCTGTTATAGGGGTTGTAGGAAATTATGGCAACTGTCTCACTCTGCCCGTAACCTTCGCATAGCCTCCGGCCGGTCCGTCTTTCAAAGCCGTTAGCTGTTTCCAAAAGAAGAGCATCAGCTCCAGAAGAAACATAATGCAATTTTTTCCAATCCACCCTATCCGTCTTTTCGTAGTCCTTTAAAGCATCATATATGCTTGGAGCACCGACAAATGTGGTTGCTTTATATGTTTGCATATAGCCTAAGAGCTCATCAAGGTCAGTACTGGCAGTTACTATTCCGGTATATCCCCGGAGTAGTCCGTTAGTCAAGGCTATTTGCCCGGCAGCATGATACATGGGCATATAAGCTATCCCCGTCTCTTCGCCCTCGTGAAGTAGACCCCTCAGTGAGGTATTGAGTTGCAGTTCATTAGCTACATAGTTGTAATGGGTAAGCATAGCAGCCTTGGGTAGCGCAGTCGTTCCCCCGGTATATTGCAGGGTTGCTAAATCTTCCTTGGGATTGAACTCAATTTTTGGCGGGTCAGGAGGATACTTCTTGAGTAAATCTTGAAGTTGATAGAAGCCCTCCCTTTCGATGATCTCGGTAGATGGCAGTGCCATCCTCTCATAGACAGAGCTCAACACACTCTTCCCCATGAACCTCTTGAAGCGAGGCAGGTATTCTCCAATATCCGTCAGAATAACATTCCTCAGCTTCACCCCCGCCTTCTCAACGATACCATAGAGTATGTTCAAACAGATAATGTCCTCGGCCTCGCTGTCCTCAAGTTGGTGCTTGACCTCAGGAGAAACATACATCGGGCTAATCAGGGTTAAGACGGCGCCTGCCTTGAGCGCACCGTAGTAGGCTATGGCATACTGAGGCGAGTTCAACAGAAGTATGGCAACTGTGTCCCCCTTCCTCACACCCAGGTCACACAGGGCAGTCGCAAACCTGTCTACCTGGTCCTTTAGGTCCAGGTAGCTTATTTTCCTGCCGTAGAATATTACGGCAGTCTTATCCTTCCACCTTGCCACCGATTCGTCAAAAAGCTCAGGCAGGGATTTCTCAGGCACCTCGACCTCAGCCGGGACTCCCTCAGGGTAGAACTTAATCCATGGTCTTTCATGGTATACCGTTTTCATCTCTTTAACCTCCACATAAGAATGGCACACATCTCAAGCTCAATGGCCTTTATAACCCAGGCACCTTCTCTGAAAAAATGCCCAGCATGGAAACAAACGCCACCTATCAATCCTTCACTGTCTCCAACTTCTTCCGCTCCGTATGCAGGTGTGCCCCGCAGGCCCTGCACTCCTGCCGGCTCATGGCATTGATTAACTTGCACCTCGGGCATTGTTTCTCAATTTTGTCTCTTGCCCACGGGACAATTCCTTCAGGCATAAATAGTATGATGAGGACCACAAGACAGGCATAGACAAACATCCGCAGCTCCGGGATGACTCGGAGCAATTCCATAACTGGATAGAGAACGAAAACACCGGTTACTGCTCCGCCGATTGTACCCATCCCTCCGAAAATCGTCCATATGATTGGGCTGAACGACCAGAGCAGGTCCAGCATCATTGGCCCGGCCACTCGCATAACATGGACATATAAACCACCAGAAATTCCGGCAAAGAAAGCACTGACGCCGAAAGCTGCCAGCTTATACCTTGTGGTGTCGATTCCCGAACACCGTGCCGAAATCTCGTCTTCCTGAATGGCCCGAAAGGCAAGCCCCGTTCTGATAAGTGAACTTCTGGCATCGGTGAACTTCCACATTGCCAGTACAGAGGCTACCATCACAATGAACGTGGTATAGTAGGCAGCCACCCGGCTCTGACAAAGAGCGCTCACTCCCGAGATGCCCTTCTCTCCACCAGTAAAATCAACGAAAACAAGAACGATGCCAGCGAGTATCAGGGGAAAGGTCAAGCTGACTAGAGTGAAATAGGTGCCCCTCAACCTCATAGACGGAATGGCTATGATGAATCCCGCCAGCATTGCCACAAGCGCCCCACAGGGTATTGTTGCCCAGGGCACCCAACCAAGATCTCTGCTGAGGATAGCAGCAGTATAGGCGGCAATGGCAAACAGGGCACCCTGTCCCATGTTGAACTGTCCGGTGAAGCCAGCAAGAACATCCCAACTCGCAGCATAGATGGCAAACACATTGACAAAGATGAGAACGAGCAGGATATACGGCTCCTGGGTAACAAGCGGTACGAAGCACAAAAGCAGGAGACAGAAGAACGCCATCGCCCGGCCCGGGATGGCCATTATATTGCCTTGAAATGCCTTGTATAGCCCACGAATCATTATAGCCTCTCTTCCTCAAAGGTTACGCCGAAAAGTCCCTCCGGCCTCAGGAATAGTATTACAACCACTATTGCCAGAGCTACAGCGCCCTTTATGAAGCTTCCTTCAGGAATCAGAAAAACGACGAGTACTTCGACATATCCCAGGATAAAAGCTGCGATAAAACTCCCTTTCATACTCCCCAAACCGCCAAGGATAACGGCCGCGAACATCATTACCAGCGGATGCGCCCACATGTAAGGGTTTACGACATATGTTGGCGCTACCACCGCACCGGCTACTGCTGCCAGGGCCACTGCCAGGGCCATACTAATCATAGCTGTCTTGTTACCATTTATTCCCATAAGATTAGTAACCTCTTTGTCCTGAGCGGTAACTCTAACTGCAAGACCCAGGTTAGTCCAGTAAAGAAAAGCAGCAACGGCCAGCAGACACACCGCAGTGATTCCAACTATGAGCAGTTGCTGAATGGGAATCGTCACACCGATTATGTCGACATTCCCGGCAATAAAAGGGGCAACCCCTCGATAGACGCCGCTGAATAGCAGGAGCATCAATTCTTGAAAGGCCAGTGCCAGTGCCACCGTCATCAGTATCACGGCTCCTTCATGCTCTCGTATCCGCTCAAGGAACGCCTTATAGCAGGCTACTCCCACAGCAGTAACAAGCACTATAGAGATAACGATTGATAAAAATGTATTCAAACCAAGCATGGATGTAGCTGTGAACAGCATATAGGCAGCCAGCATAAAGAACGCGGTATGAGCCAGATTCACTATCCTGGCTACGCCGAAGATGAGTGAAAATCCCACTGCCAGAGAGGCATATACCGCACCAACCATCGCCCCCCGCAGCAATATCATCTGTAGCATAATAGCTCCTAACACGAACAGTTGGAAGAACGCCCGCACACTAGAAGTGTGAGGCGTTCTTCCAACTGCAATTTACAATTTACTTGCCCTTCCAGTATTCCACCATCCACGGTGGCAGCTCAGCCTCTACAGTCCCAGGAAAGCTGACACCATGCCACGACCCATCTGCCGGCGGCCAAATTATAAACAGCTCTCCATCTTGATACTGAGCTCCAGTCGTGATAACATATTCCGGTCCCATTCTCACACCGTGAGCGTCATCCGTCTCCGGCCCGTACCATACTTCCCTTCCCATGACCCCAATGTAATCTGTTTTCTCCAGCTCAACAACGAGGGCATCAGCATCAAGAGTGTCCGCTCTTTCAATAGCCTCTGCTAACCTGTAAATTGCGTCGTAAAAGAAACACCAAACGGTCTGAGGTTTCTCACCATATTTCTGTGTAAATTTGTCAAAGAATGGGATAGTTTTTTCTGTCACTGCAACTGGCTCGCTGCTCCCGGCCAGCGTAGCGAGGTAATTTCCCAGGCCGTGAGTGCTTTCCATGAAGGTATCATAAGGAGCCTCGCCATTACAACCAACTAAAGCTGCTGGTATTTGAAGCTCATCCCACTGCTTGGCTACAACCATGCTAGATGGCCCATACATAATGTGAAAGATGATTTGAGCCCCGGCATCTTTTATCGCCAGCAACTCGGCACTAACATCGGTCGCCGTCGTAGATGGCCTCCATACCCCAATATTCTCACAACCAGCTTCAGTAATGAAATAATCAGCAGCCTTGACCATGGGCTCAACCCACTCTGCCTTGTCCATCATAACAGCTACCTTTGGAGTCTCAATGCCAAGCTCTTCCCTTACC
Organism: Dehalococcoidia bacterium; assembly: GCA_007280145.1. Classification (GTDB taxonomy): domain Bacteria; phylum Chloroflexota; class Dehalococcoidia; order GIF9; family UBA5629; genus QYPU01. The sequence continues at coordinate 9,350 of QYPU01000040.1, forward strand.
AGGTCAGCGAATTGCGGAATAGCACAATAATAGTACGGAACAGCCTCCTTACTACTATAGTAGGCCCTAAACCAGTACTTGTAGCGCTCATAATCTTCCTTGACACGGTCTGCCATGGGGGTACCAGCCCCCTCAGTTATGAAGATTTTCTTGTAGTCCATGGCAACATCCTGCATGGCCAATACAGGCTCTGTGTTCCAAGACCCGACTATGAAGTCAACCTTGTTAACCGTAATTGCCCTCTCAATCGCCAATGCTGCATCAGGCACGCTTGTAAGTTCATTTGTGTCGACTTTAACTAGCTCTAGAGGTCGCTTGACACCTCCCACTGACACACCACCAGCTTCATTTATTTCCTCAGCCGCTATCGTACAATTCCACCATATCTGCTCCCCTGACGAATGTGTCATTGGTCCAGTGATTGCTATCTTTATAGGCTCCCCCTGTGTCGGCGTCGGTTCCTCTGCTGCCGGCGCTTTTTCCGCTGGCGCCGGAGCACAACCAAACACTAAAGCCACCAAAGATACTACTACCACCACCATCCAAAATGCCTTTCTCATTTTAACCTCCTTACAATATGGAATATTTTTGCCCTTGTGAAAAACCATCTCTATCTTAAACTGCACATGACTATAGCACCTCCTTTCTCAACGTCTCAGCCTCCACTGGATATGTTTTTTGTACAAACACACTGTGCAAGAATGAGCTCAGCTTGTTCTCTTATATACTCCTCCAACGTACAGCACTTCCGTAAAAGCCAGCGCCTGATTGCCCACATGTGACCGAGAACAATTATGTTATGCGCCACCACCGTAGGATTATCAATCTTGAATTCCCCGGCTTCAACCCCCCACCTCAACAACTTCTCACAAGCAGCCACGTCATGAGCTGCAGAGTCACCCCTTCTTCTCATGGCGACTTTAGTACTGCCATACCTATCCACACCACTTATCAAAAGCTTTGGAATTGTGCCTGCAACCATTGTGGCATCTTGTTGATTAGCGTTTTTTGTTCTTGCCATATCAACCTGCTTTAACTATGCATTCGTTCGCACAAACCAGCCTCAGTGTCATCTTGACCTGCGCGCTTATATACTCCTTCAGTGTGAAGTGCTTTCTTAGAAACCACCGCTTGACCGCCCACATTTCGCCGCCGCTCACTATGATATGTGCCACCATCGTAATATCATCAACCTTAAATTCTCCGCTCATACATCCCTTGGCCAATATCTTCTCAAATAGAGCAACAGCTCTGGTGTCCCATTCCCGAATTGCTCGCTGCACCTCCGGGGGTGCATATCTTATTTCCTGATACCAGAAGCGGGTAAAACTGGGGTATTTGTCGACCCTCCTGCAAAAATCTTCGACACAATGTCGAAGTGTCTCAGTAGCACTCATTTTGTCAAAGTTAGCAAGGCCCTCCTCGAAGAAACCTTCCCACAGGACGGTGGCTTTACTTTCAATTAGCCGCAGGATGTCTTCCTTTGTCCCGATATAGTGGTAGATAGTGCCTTTGCCCATGCCACAGGCGTCCCCTATCTCTTGGACAGTTGTATTATGATAACCCTTATCGGCAAACATCTCAGCAGCATATAGAGCCAATTGGACCCTACGAGATTTAACCAACCCCTCATCGGTGCTGTAGGTACGGATGCGTCTTTCCATGTCTGGCTTGCCTCTTGACATCGACCGACCTGTAGGTCTAGACTCACTGGTCGTCAGTGTACATCATGATATTCCTCTTTGTCAATATCTTAATTGACATATTGTTGATGTTCTATGATTTTGTCACCCTCTAAGTGTTCTGTGAAAATGTCATCATGAAGGAGCAGAAGCGGTTAATGGTGTTAAATGAGGTGGAGTCAAGCAAGATACTTGGCAGAGAGGCAGCATGGGTATTAGGTCTTTCCCTCCGCCACGCGGGGAGAACCCTAGCAGCACAATCGTTTCACTTAACATTTACTTCACTCTTTGTCAAAACCCTGACACATCTTCCCGCTCAGATTCAACGAGCAGGCAAGTAGCTTTTGGCAGTGTCAATCATAGTCTTGAAGTTTTCGAACTTAGCATTGGCCGGGATTGTGCAGCCTGAACTGAGAATGAATCCACCACCATCGCCAACCACGTCGATAAGTTTTTTACAATAGGCTTCCATGTCCTCGGGCGTACCGATTGCTGACAGTGATGCCGGCACATCTCCCGCAATGCACATATGGCCCTTCAGTATCTCTTTCGCCTTAAAGATATCAGTGGTACTGTCCAGTTCAGCGATGCATATTTTTTCAGGCAACTCCTTTAAATAGGGGAGGTTAAGCGTCCAGTCCTGGTCGAAGTGCATAACCGTTATGAGACCCTCGGCAGCAAAGGCTTCGACCATCTTCTTCATATAGGGAAACTCAAAGCGCTCAAATATCTTTAGCGGGTAGTAGAAGCACCCTCCTCTCTCCAGTACCAACATCACGCCCGGTATCCCGGTAAGACGGGCTGCCTCTATCGTATCCGTGATAAGATCATCAACCAAAGCATCCATTACCGCCTCTACCTTGTCCGGGATTCTGTGAAGGTCCATGGTGAAAGAGGTAAGCGACCGCTTCGTAGAAAGAAACATCAGGGGTGATTCCACTATAGCACCACAAAGTGATGGTACACCCTTCTGTGCCCACGTCTCCCCTTCTCTGGCATAATGTTCCGTTTGCTTCTTAGCCCAGGCAATTATCTGTTCAGGAGGGAAGGAAGTATATCTCTCACGGTTTCTCTCAGCAAAACCAGACCAACCATACTTGATAATCTCATCATAGTTATCTACCGTCAATCGCTCTCGTTCCTCATACTGAGGCTGGGAATTCTCTGAAACAGCAGCATCCTGCCCGGGAAACTTGTAACCTCTCGTACCCATGCTTGCCATAACACCCGAAGCAACTTTTGGCGTGAGCGCAAGGCTATATCCAGGTAATATCATAGCATCCCAGCCACCTACTTCATCAAAGATATCCACTATAGCCTGAAGTCCTTCCTTCCAGTGCGAAATACCATAGGCTACCGTCATGCCCTTATGGCGGGAGGGAAACATAACATCCATAAGGGGCGCCACCGGCACCCGGTCATATGGTTCAAGCTTAATTGCAGCTTCAACCCTCTCTTTCGAGGTCATAGTTTCCTTTATCATTTACTTTGTCTCCCTGGCAAATTTCTTGCAAATCTCTACACCTTCAGGGCCATCACTGGTGAAAGCATCAGCACCAACATACTTGCCAACCTGTTCAGTAACAATCCCACCACCGACGATAATCTTTACTTTATCCCGCAACCCAGCCTCCTCTACCGCCTTAACCGTTTCCTTCATCGATTCAAAAGAAGGCGTCAATAGTCCTGACATCCCCAGAATGGGCGCCCCTGTTTCAACTAATTTATCCACAAAAATGCTCGGGGCTATATCTATCCCTAAATCATAGACTTCAAAACCAGCCGCTGTTAGAAGCGTGCCTACAATATCCTTCCCTATATTATGTATGTCCCCCTTTACCGTACCCAATACCATCTTGCTTAACGATTCTGCTTGCTTGCCTCCTTTTAATAACGGCTCTACAACTGCCATTGCCTCCTTGAATATCTCGCCAGACACGATTAGCTCGCTGAGAAAATACTCCTTGTTCTTATAACGTCCCCCGACGATGTCCATTCCTTCGCGGCACTCATCAACTATGGACAGTGGCTCAACGCCAGCATCGATTTTCTCACGCACCAGCCTCTTTGCCTCATCCTCGTTTAATTCAGCTATGGCATCAGCTAGTTCTGACATATTCCCTCCTGTATTTAGTTCTCAAAAACATATTTTAAAACCCCATGTCACTCTTACGATGGGGCCCTGGTTATCACACCAATATACCTAGACCAGCCACCTCTTCCGTCTTTTGTAATGCTTTACTTCGCTGTATTTCTTCTTTTCACCCAGTTCACTAAGTCCAAGATAGAATTCCTTTACGTCAGGATTATCCATCAATTTGCTTGCAGGTCCATCAAGAACAATCTTCCCGTTCTCCATAACGTAGCCATGGTCAGCAATAGAAAGAGCTGCTACAGCATTCTGCTCCACGAGCAAAACCGAAGCCCCCTGCTCTTCCTTAATCCTCTTCACTATATCAAAAATCTCCTCTACTATAATAGGAGCCAATCCCATCGAAGGTTCGTCAAGAAGAAAAAGCTTCGGCCTGGCCATCAAAGCGCGTGCTATCACCAGCATCTGCTGCTCCCCCCCAGAAAGATAGCCGCTCACCTGACGACAAAGGTCCTTAAGCCTGGGGAAATAGCTAAAAACCATATCTCGTTCACTGTTCAGACTTGACTCGCGTCGGCGGACATAGTGACCAGCCTCAAGGTTCTCATCAACAGTAAGATGCTCAAACACCATCCGCCCCTCCATTACCTGGCTAATTCCCATGCTGACTCTCTGCTCTGGCTCTATGTGGTCTATTCTCTTACCCCCAAACTCAATACTTCCATCAGTAACCTCACCCTCTTCCGTCTTAAGCAACCCGGATATAGCCTTGAGCAAAGTGGTCTTGCCCCCACCATTGGCTCCCAGCAGAGCAACAATACTCCTATCAGGCACATCCAGGGACACGCCCTTCAAAACCAGGATGACCTCGCTATAACAGACTTCGATATTATTTACTCTCAGCATAGTTCATCTTATCTGGATAGAGGGCTTCCGTAATCCGGAAGCCCTCTATATCCTAACTTACAGCTTCCAGAAACTGGGGTCTTGTGCTTCCTCAGGCCAGGGTGGCATCTCCTGCCACAGCTTCAGAATCTCGAGCCCAAAATCCGGGGTGGTCTTTACGATGATGTTGGCACGAGGCCCGCCGTGCTGCTCAGTTGACCAGGGCAGAGAGCCAATCAACCCCTCGGCAGTATATCCCTTCATCTTGTGCTCCATAATCCACTTAATGTTATCTCCAGTAAGCCCATCGTAGCCATACTTGTCAATTGTCTTCCCAAGTATGTCATTTACCAGCATTGATCCGGCATAATTAATTATGCGAATCCAGTCTAGTGGCGGCGCATCCGGGCGGTTAGTCTCGTGGAGTTGATTAATCAGTCCTATCACCTCCACCTCGTCCGCCATCTGCAACAGGGCGCATGGGCTATGGCTCATAAGACCCGTCGTCGCCTCAGGGTCCAGCTGGCGGAAGCTCATCATCATCGTTATGAAGATGTCTACGAGCTGCGTTGAGTCTGTCAGGCCGGCTGCATATGCCGTCTTCTGGAATATCAGCTGCGGGGCGCCGGTTAATGGCATCAGCACATAGTCGCAGTTGGCATTCTTCAGGTTAGTTACCTGTGAGGTAACATCCATTGCCGACATGGTCATCCACTCTTCAGCAACAATAGGCCAGTTCAATTCATTCTCCAGCATCCACTTAATTGGTTTGATGGTACTTTTTGAGAAGGATGCATCCAGACCCATTATGCCGATTCTGGGCGGTTCATCCCCTTTCCAATTGTCCTTAATCCAGGTTAGACTACAGCGGTACATGTCAGCATAGTGTGGCATATAACCAAACATGAACGAGTCAGGTGTGTGGGGAAGCAGCACCGCATACTCAGTTGGTCCTGAGCATGGCATGTGATATCTGCTAGCTAGAGGCTTGACGACCGGCTGATAGTTGGCGCAAGCACACGAGATATAGTGCACTTTATCCTGGTTGACCAGCTTCTCGAAACCTGATGCCGCCAGGTCATTATCATATTTAGCATCAACAACGATAAGTTCGATTTGATGACCACGGATTCCACCAAGCTCCTCGTTCACATATTTCGTCCAGTCCTCCATAGCTTCCAACCCAGGAACAGACGAAGCAGCGATTGGCCCGGTCAGGTCAGTGAGAAGGCCAATCTTTATTACCCCCTCTTGAGGCCCTGCTGGTTCCGCCTTACCACAACCTGATAGAGGCAGTGCCACCAGCAAAACCACCATCAACAAAAACACACTTATTTTCCCAATTTTAGACATTTCTCCTCCTTTTTCTTAAACTCTTAAGTAAGTATCTTGCTTCCATAATCTCTATCACATAGACATCACCTCCTAAGCTTAATACGAAAATGGCCACAAGCGGTAGTAGGCCTTAAAAATTTGCCACCGGTGCGCCAGTCCTCTGGGCTCAAAAGTTAAAAATAAAATAATCACCAACCCAAAAATAACCAGCATTAGCGGAGCCAGCAGGCTGCCAGCACCGGGGAAAATCGTAGACAATGAAGAAAGAAACATGGCAAGGCCATTATTCAAAGCTGAAACGAATATCACCCCGAAGAAAACTCCAGTTATAGTGCCCAGACCTCCTATGATAATGTATCCCAGATACCAGAAGGATTGAACCAGCGTGTAGCTGTCCGGTGTAATTACCCCGCGGGCATGAGCCGCCAGCGCTCCTCCGATACCAGCAAAAGCACAGCCTATAAAGAAGGCCAGCAGCTTATAGGCCGTCAAATGAATACCCATCACTTCAGCAGCTAAGTCATTGTCACGTATAGCAATAAAGGCCCGCCCCACATTGGTCCTGACTATATTCTTAGCCACGTAGGTAGCTATAAGCAAAGCTATGAAGACAATGTAGAAGTAGCTCTGTGTGGTAGCAAACTCAATCCCCCCCAGCTTCGGAGCCGGCGCTGACATGCCAAAAGAGCCGCCGGTAACACTCGTCCAGTGTATTATAACGTACATAATGATAAACTGCGCCGCCAGTGTAGATATGATGAGATAAAACCCCTTAAGCCTGATGGAAGTAAGTCCTACTAGCAATCCAACCAGTCCAGCAGCGATACCAGCAACAGGCACAGCAATCCAAAATGACAGCCCCGATTGTGAAACCAGGAGAGCTGAGCTATAAGCACCAACCGCTACAAATGCGGAATGGCCTACAGAGAGCTGTCCGCAGTATCCCGTCAGGATTTGTATTCCCAGTGCGGCAATGATAATGCTCATAGTCGTGATAATTACGGTAAGCATATAGGTACCAGTAAACAGGGGAATGCAAAGACCGAAAACGATGGCTGCAGCTAGCAATATCCATTGCAGCCGGGTCCTAACAATGGCCATATCCTGCTCGTAGGTCTCATTGAAGGTTCGGCAAGGCAGATGCACTTCTTATATCCTCTCTATTCTCTTTAGTCCAAAGATTCCGTAGGGCACAATCAGCAGTAGCACCAGCAAAATAACATACGGGATTACATCCTCAATACCAATTAACCAGGAACCTAAATAAGCTGCGCCGAAGTGTTCGACTACACCCAGAATAATGCCCCCAATGAGAGCCCCAGGCACTGATTCCAAACCGCCGAGGATAACAGCCGGCAAGACTTTGAATCCGAAGTCATCAAGCGAATAGCCTACCGATAATATGGTGCCCACTATTATGCCGCCGACTGCAGCAGTTAGACTGGCAATAGCCCACGACATTCCAAATACCCGCTTGACGCTTATGCCCACTGATTGGGCTACCTGTTGATTATCCTGGGTGGCTCTCATGGCAACGCCGATGCTGGTATACCTGAAAAACAGAATGAAGACAGCGAACAGGATGGCCGCTGCTACGAGAGACAAAGCGAAAATTGGCAACACATTTGCCCCCAATATATTGATTGGTTCCGCAGAGAGATAGGACGGAAGCGATTTGCTATAGACACCCCAGGCAATCAACACCACCCCTCGGAGCATGAGGTAGAGACCTATAGTAATCATAAGTATTGCCAGGTGGGACTGGCCAATCATACGGCGCAGAAATACAAACTCAATCAGCAACCCTATCGCAAAGGCAACTACCAGCGTTAAAATAATTGACACATAAAATGGCAATCCAACCGTGATGCTTAAAAAATAACAAATATAGGCGCCAAGACACAGCAAGCTTCCCTGAGCTAGATTGAAAACGCCCGTGGCCTTGTATATGAGGACAAAGCCGAGAGCAACTATGCTGTACACAGCGCCAACCGCTATTCCAATAACCAGATGCTCTAATATAACACTCATCTGTCTTCGTCCTCCACTGATGCAATTTGAACCGCGGTTGTTATTGTAGCCGTTCTACCATCCCGGTAGGTAACCTTAGCCTCGGCAGTATATTCCATTTTGTCTCCGTACAGGGCTTCTATCATGTCCAGGTAACGCTGGCTAACTTCCTTTCGCCTCAACTTCCTCGTTCTGGTTAACTCAGCGTCATCGGCATCCAGCTCCTTGTGCAGTAAAGCAAACCTCCTTATCCTCTGCTTCTCAGGTAAACGCCTATTTATACCCACCACATCTTTTCTGATAAGGTCATAGACTTCCGGTTTCTGGGACAGGTCAACAAATGTGGTATAGGGGATACGGTGCACCTCAGCCCATTTCCCCAGGTTGGGAAAATCAATACTAATTAGAGCACCGACAAACTCCTCATCATCACCAGTGATAACAGCATCCCTGATATAAGGCGAGAATTTAAGCTTATTCTCGATATATGAAGGCGAGAAACCAGTCCCATCACTTAGAGTTCCGAGGTCAGCCAGCCTGTCAATACACACTAGATGACCCCGTTCCGTAATAAAGCCAGCATCACTGGTATGTACCCAACCCTGCTCATCAATAAGTTTTGCCGTAGCCTCAGGATTGTTATAGTAGCCAAGCATCTTCTGCGGGCCTCTCTCGAGAATTTCGCCATCTCCGGATATCCTCAGCTCGGTATAAGGCGTAGCCACCCCAGAGGTTTCAGAATCGATATCACCTTTCATATGCATAGCTGTCGGTGTGCACTCAATCATTCCATACATCATTCGGGCATCAATCCCCAGAGCAACAAAGAAATCGAAAACTTCAGAAGCCATGGAAGCACCACCAATAAGCATAACCCTATTCCCTGAATAGGCCAGCCAGTCCTTGATTGGCCTAAATACTAGAAGATAACCGAGGGCATAGACCGCCCGCCAAAACAAATTCACCTTCTGATTATTGCGTTTCAGTTGAGCTATCTTGTAGCCAACAGGCATAAATAGCTGATAGACGAATCTCTTCAAAAAGCTGGCATCGGCAATCTTTACCTGCACGAAAGAGACCTCATTCTCCAGCAATCTTGGAACTGTTGATGCTTTCGTTGGCCCTACTTCTCTCACATCTACCGCCACGGTTTCTGGCTCCTCGGGGAAATTCACCGTAGCGCCACCTTTTATGAATGCTGGTATAAGATATAAAAACTCAGCACCATAGGCGAGGGGAAAAGCCGAAACGAACTCATCACTCTCTCCAGTAAGTGGTAGCGTATCCCAACAGCGGCTCGCTGCTAGAACGCTCCGTGAGCAGTGCACTATCCCCTTCGGTAAACCTGTAGTTCCTGACGAATAGGTTAACATGACAGGGTCTTCTTCATCACTATTCTCAATAATCTGCTCTAACAGGCCAGGATGTTCCTTCTCATATTCTCTACCAAGCTCCACCACTTTATCAAAACGCATCAGAATAGGGTCATCATAGAATCTGAGCCCCTTCGGGTCCCAATATATTACCTTACTTATTGCCGGCACTTCCTCAATGATAGGCTTTTGCTCCTTGCCCTCCCTATCCCTGTACGGAAAGATAAGCTTGTCAACCTGCTCCTGGTCCTCAACAACCACAAAGGTGCTGCCAGACTGAGTGATGACATATTTTATTTCCTGGGGGCCAGAATCCTGGTAGGCACCGGTTGGGACACCTCCACAGCATATGGCAGCAAACTCGGCGAAATACCATTCAGGCTCATTATCACCTATTATGGTAATCCTATCACCAGACTTAAACCCCAGGCTCATCAGCCCAAGAGCAAAATATTTGGACTGCTCCCACCACTCCTTCCATGTATAAGGCTGCCATACTCCAAAGTTCTTATAGCGCAGGGCTACCTTCTTGCTCCCATATTTATCACAGGTCTGCTTAAACAGCTTGGATATCGTATCCCCTGGCATTACTTAAACTCCCACCACTATGTGGCTCATGCTGCCGCTTTACCTAAATAAGCTTTAATAACATCAGGGTTGCCCTTGACCTCACTCGGCTTGCCCTCAGCAATCTTCCGCCCAAAATCAAGAACAACCACCCTGTCCGATATATCCATCACTACGCCCATGTCATGTTCAATAAGGACTATGGTGTTGACTCGCTCCTCATATATATCCAGAATGAACCTGGCCATATCCTCTTTCTCTTCCAGGTTCATTCCGGCCATAGGCTCATCCATTAAAAGCACCCTGGGCCCCAGGGCCAACGCCCTGCCTAGCTCGACTCTCTTGCGCAACCCATAAGGAACGGTACCCACGACCTGCTTTCTTATCGCCTCTATCTCCAGGAAATCAATAATATCTTCTATCGCCCTTCGCTGTTCAACTTCCTCCCGGTGGGTTCTACCCAAGTAAACACCACCCAGAATAGAACCAACAAGCCCGCCCGTCATATAAAAATGCCTGCCAGCAAGCAGGTTATCCTGGACGCTCAATCCAGTAAACAACTCGATATTCTGAAACGTCCTGGCAATACCAAGCCCGGCAATTTTGTGGCTCTGCAGACGGGTAATATCCCGACCCTCAAAATAAATATTACCCTGCTGAGGGCGATAGAATCCGTTTATACAATTAAGAATACAGGTCTTACCAGCACCATTGGGACCAATTATTGAGAGTATCTCACCTTCCCTGACATCCAGGCTAACATCAATCAGGGCATGAACCCCCCCAAAGCTAAGATGAAGGTGCTCCAGTTTTAACTTAGCTTTATCTTCTGAAACCACTCAAGCTCCTTAATCTAAATAAGCTGCCGCACAAAGCAAGCTATTTAACACCTACGCTGGGATGTCTTTCTGTATCCTTACGGCTCCCGGCGGCTGCTCTTGTGTCTACCAGTATCGCCTTCAGGATAGATTCAGTCTGTTCTCTTATGTACTCCTCCAACGTGCAGCGTTTTCTCAAAAACCAGCGCCTGATTGCCCACATGTGGCCGAGAACAATTATGTTATGCGCCACCACCGTAGGATTATCAATCTTGAATTCCCCGGCTTCAACCCCCCACCTCAACAACTTCTCACAAGCAGCTACATCACGGGCTGCAGCATCAAGAACACGTCGTCGAGCATTTGAATCCAGGCCCTTTGTTTCTTGATATGTAAAGAGGCACAGATTCTGGCCATCATCGATCAATCGGTAGTACATCTTAATAAACTCACGAAGGGCTTCTGTCGGGCTGATATCACCCAATCTACTGGAGAAGCCCTCAACCACTTCTGATAGCCTGGATAACCCATCGTTGATAAACAAGTAGAGAATATCTTCTTTTGAACCAACATAGTGGTACAGGGCACCGATACTCATATTACAGGCTGCAGCCATTTCACGCATATTTGTTCGGTCATATCCCTTTTCCACAAACACCTTGGCCGCACCCTGAATTATCTGCATTCTGCGCAACTTGACTAAGGTCTCATCATGGCTGTAAGTGCGCATATCATCATTCATATGAAGCTCTTGCCCCCTGGTTAGTGTAGAGCGAACATTCACTCTATGTAGAATACTAAAACCTTAAAGTCTTGTCAACGCATCTTCTCAGCATTAAGGGTTATTTAACACGCTCTTTTAGTCAGAGAATCGAGGCAGTCTCTTTTCTATAAAAGCCTGTACGCCTTCCTCCACATCCCCGGAAAGGCCAAGCCTTTCCACAAGCTCAGGTTCACACGGATACAGGTCAGCCATCTTCGACAATGATGCTGCGTTAACTATCTTCTTGCATATCCTCACCGCCAAAGGGCCTTTGGTAGCAATCTTACCTACTAACTCGTGACAGGAACTCATCAACTGCTCTGGAGGCACAACCTTATTTACCAGTCCTATCCTCAGCGCCTCTTGAGCATTAACGTTATCGCAGGTCATAATCATTTCCTTAGTCTTCGATGGTCCTATCAAGGTAGTAAGGCGAGGAGTAGCCCCCCAGGTAAAGAAGATTCCCAGACTAGCTTCCGGGATACCAAAGACAGCGTTCTCAGAGGCAATTCTGAAATCGCAATTCATAGTCAGGCAGAGTCCTGCCCCTACGGCGGCGCCATTGACCGCAGATATCGTTACTTGTTCCAGATTCTCCATCGTATGCATAAAATCATGCCCAAATAACTGCCACAACCTTTCATTCGCCAGCTCAGGCCTGACATATCTTTCGTCCATCGCCTTTTTGGTAAACTCGACTCCGCAGGAGAAAGCCTTGCCTGCCCCGGTGAATATCACAAAACGCGTCTTTTGGTCTCCCCTCAACTCGGCCAACAGGTCTTTCAGCTCCAGGAGCATCTGCGTATTCATAGCATTCAGAATAGCAGGACGATTCAATGTCACCGTCGCCATATTGCCTGACTTTTCCACCAGCAATGTTTCGTATTGCATCTTCATCTCAAAACTATATTCAAAGGAAAGCAAAATTTTAAGAGCCAAAAATCCTGGCGGCAGCTTCAGCTATGCCAATAAAACAACCGGGGACAACACCTAAAAGTAAGACGAAAAGGCAGCAGAGAAACAGGGCGGTACGCAGAGCCCACGATGAAGGCACTTTTCCCTCCGAGGCTGGGGCCTCTAACCACATGACCTTGACCACCCTGAAGTAGTAGTAAGCCGAGATACAACTGTTTATCACACCTATGATTACCAACCACAGTAAGCCGTGATGTATTGCCCCACTGAAAATGTAAATCTTGGCGATAAGCCCCGCCGTAGGTGGCAAGCCAGTCAATGAAACCAGGCAAAGAGTCAAAGCCAAAGCAAGCAACGGCGCCCGCTTGCCCATCCCGGCATAATCATCAATCATATCGCTATCAATCCTGTTGGAAATAGCGATAATAGCAATAAAAGCGCCAAGATTTGTAACTGCATAGCTCGCCAGGAAGAAAAGCAGTCCACTCTGCCCCAGGGCATCAGTACCCGCCGCCATCCCCACTGTAGCCAACCCCACCATAAGGTAGCCAGCCTGAGCTATGCTAGAATAACCGAACAGTCGCTTGATGTTGGTCTGAACGATAGCCACCACATTACCCACCGTCATAGTAATGGCACTCAAGACAGCAAATAGCATTCCCCAATCGAGGCTGAGCCAGACTGGAGCACCAAAGGTGACAAAGAAAACACGGAGAACAACAGCAAAGCCAGCAGCTTTACTAGCTACGGAAAGGTAGGCAGTAATGGGCGTTGGTGCACCCTCATAAACATCAGGCACCCACATCTGGAAGGGGACACAGGCAATTTTGAAGCCAAAGCCAGCAATTAAAAGGATAATGCCCAAAAGCAGAGCTGGACTCTCCAAAAGGCCAGCGATAGGCAGCCCCTGAATGACATCAGCAATGCATATCAAGCAAGTATGCCCGGTAAGCCCAAAGACCAGAGCCATACCATAAAGCAGTACCGCTGAGGCAACAGCGCCCACAAGCAAGTATTTCAACCCGGCTTCAGTCGACTTCTGGTCCTTCAAAAAGCTTGCCAGTACATAAAGCGAAATGCTGCTTAGCTCCAGAGCAACATAGATTGAAATCAGGTCAGTAGCTGCTGCCATCAACATCATGCCAAAGGTAGAGAGCAACACCAATGCATAATATTCACCTTGAAATCTCTCAAATTTGCTCACATAGTCCTGTGATGCCAGTATGACCAGGCCGGCCGCTACCAGAAGCAATAATTTGAAGAAAAGAGCAAAACGGTCAACTGCTACCATGCCATAGAAGATATCAACAGTGGGTGCTCCCCACATCAGCAGCGTGAAACCAGCCGAAACTATCAAGCCAGCAATGCTGACACCAGCCAGAACCTTCTTCTGTTTGATAAACAGGTCAAGCAGAATCACCAGCAAGGCGAAACCCAGCAGGCTAAGTTCCGGCATTATTAACTGAAGCTCACTAATTATCATCAAACTAAACCACTCCGGCTAAAAAGTATCCTGTCTCTATCATCTTCATCATAAACCTATTAACTTTACTATCGGCATAATGCCCATCTTGATAACATCAGTAAGAATAGCTGGATAGACACCGATGAGCATGATAACAGCCACAAAGGAAAAGATGCACACCTTTTCGATATTATCGGCATCGGGCACGCCATCATACTTCTCCAGCGGAGAACCATAAAAAACTTTCTGCAGCATCCATAATATATAGCCGGCAGTCAAGACAATCCCCAGAACACCCAGAAGGGTGTATATCTGTATGCCCCCGACAGCGGTGCTGGAGAAGCAGCCAACAAAGGTGATAAACTCAGCGGCAAATCCACAGGTGCCAGGCAAACCTAAAGATGCCAGGCCGGCAACAGTGAAGACCACTGTAATAACTGGCATACGCCGGGCTAAGCCGCCTAAGTTGTCAAGATTACGCTCGTGCGCCTTATCGTATACCAGCCCGACCATAGCAAACAGAAGGCCGGTGATAACACCATGGCTGAACATCTGCAAGACAGCCCCGGTCAGACTTATCTGACTCAAGGCAAAGATACCCAGAAGCACGTAACCCATGTGGCTGACACTACTGTAAGCAATCAGCCGCTTCAAGTCTCGCTGCCTCATCGTTACCGCTGCTCCGTAGAGCACACCCACCACCGCCAAGGCTACCAGCAGTGGTGCATAACGCAAGGCAATCTCAGGGAAAATGCTCACACAGAGCCGAATCATCCCGTAGCCACCCATCTTCAGCAGCGCTCCAGCTAAAATCACACTGACCGCAGTCGGAGCATTTGTATGAGCATCAGGCAGCCAGGTATGCAATGGAACCATCGGCAGCTTGATAGCAAAGCCGATAAAGAGCAAGAAGAACATAGCCGCAAACGGGATAACCGGACTAGCTACAGAGAGACCACATAGCCCCATCATACCGAGGCTGCCGGTGGTGAAATAAATGCTCAAGATGCCAGCCAGCATCATGGCACTGCCGACAAGAGTATAGATAAGATACTTATTAGCTGCATATTCCTTCCTGCCACTGCCCCAGATGGAGATAAGAAAATACATCGGGATAA
This sequence comes from Dehalococcoidia bacterium, assembly GCA_007280145.1. Lineage (GTDB taxonomy): Bacteria > Chloroflexota > Dehalococcoidia > GIF9 > UBA5629 > QYPU01. Next base: position 24,373 of record QYPU01000040.1, read on the forward strand.
GCTCCAACTCCCAGAACAGGAAGAACAGGACAAGGTCTAAGGAACAAAAGACCCCCAGGATGCTTGTTTCCAACAGTAGCAGCCAGATGAAATATTCTCGAGGTCTTAATTCAATTTTCCACGAGACCAGGACAGCCAAAAAACCAAGGAATGTCATCAGTATCACCATAGGCAGGCTCAAACCATCAACGCCAAGGTGGTAGAAGGCATTTATTGCCGGAATCCATGAGATTTTTTCCTCAAACTGCATCTGCCCGATAGCACCAGCAGAACGGTCGAAAAGACAAAAGACAGCTATTGACAAAATGAACGAGGCCAGGGTAAAGGTAAGAGCTGTAAGCCTTATGGTTCTCGCCTGGGGCTTAGGCAGCAAGGCAATCACAATTATCCCCGCTAAGGGGAGGAAGAGTATAGCCGTTAAATAACCGAAATCCAAATCCATTTACCTCAGCCAAAGAGATAACAAAAGACCGCAATGGCTACCACACCCACCGCAATAGCCATAACATAGACCTGCAACTGACCCGTCTGCACTCGCCGCAAAGCATTACCGGCAGCCGCAGTGCCGTCGCCTACTCCATTCACCGCCCCATCAACAACACGAGCATCAAAGAAGTCAAGAGCAGCACAAAGCCCATCAACCAGAACCCTGACTACAATTACCTTCTCATAAAGCTCATCAAACCAGTACTTCCGGTAAAGCAGCGTATAAAGAGGCCTAAAAGCTCTGCCTACAGCTTCAGCCGAAACCCACTTAGCGCTGTACATAGCATAAGCCAGTAAAATGCCTAAGCCAGCCAGCAATAATGATATCAGTGGCAACGGATGAGTAAGAATGCCAAAGAAACCTTCAGCAAAACCACATACCTCACCATGACCCATAAATGCACCAAAAGCGCCAGTAACATTCAACCACCCTGAGAATACCGCCAGAACAGCAAGAACAACCATAGGAATGACCATCACCCTCGATGATTCATGAGGCTCATGGCTGCCATGCTCGGATGATGCTCCACCCCGGTATTCGCCGCCAAAAGTAAGAAAAATAACTCTGAACATATAGAAAGCCGTCATGAACACGGTAATCATGGCCAGGTAGAATAATATCGGGTTGTTAGCAAAGGAAGATACTACTATTTCATCCTTGCTCCAGAAGCCGGAAAGAGGCCAGATACCAGCAATGCTCAGCGAGGCAATAAGAAAAGTGGCATAAGTCCACGGCATGACCTTGCGTAAGCCACCCATCTCCCGTATGTCAAAAGTTCCTGTACTATGGTTGACACTGCCAGCACCAAGAAACAGAAGACACTTAAAAAAGGCATGATTGAACAGGTGAAACATGCCAATGGCAATGCCGCCCGTGCCCAAACCAAGCATCATATAGCCTAGCTGGCTAATGGTAGAATAAGCCAGCACACGCTTTATATCGGTCATCACCAGACCCATACTGGCAGCAAAAATAGCCGTAAAACCGCCGATAACAGCCACTGTAGTCAAGGCTACCTCGGAGTATTCAAATAGAGGATACATGCGAGCTACCAGAAAGACGCCAGCAGCTACCATAGTCGCTGCATGTATCAAAGAACTGACCGGCGTTGGCCCTTCCATAGCATCAGGCAGCCAGACATGCAGGGGGAATTGGGCTGACTTGCCCACTGCCCCGGCAAAAATACCAATGGCTACCCACGTTAAAGTGGTACCGGCTAAAACGCCAGCTATAGCTAAGCCATGCAGCTCCTCAATATCGAATGTTCCTGTTGTGTAAAACAACAACAAGATAGCAGCCAGAAAGCCAAGGTCGCCAAAGCGAGTAACTATAAAAGCTTTCTTGGCTGCATCGGCAGCAGATGGTTTATGAAACCAGAAGCCAATAAGAAGATAAGAGCATAAGCCAACGCCCTCCCAGAAAAGGTACATGAAGACCAGGTTATCAGCCATAACCAGGCCCAGCATACAGGCAGTGAATAGAGACATGAAAGCATAATAACGATGATAGCCAGGGTCACCTTCCATATAACCCTGAGAGTAAATTTGAACCATCAGGCTAACCACCGTAACCACTACCAGCATCACGGCAGTCAAAGAATCAATCATCAGCCCAATATGAATACTGAAGTCGCTAATTAACAGCCACTGGATATCAGGTATCTCCAGCTTATGCCCGGGAGCACCAAACACCTCTGCTACTACCCAGAAGGAAAGGACGCAGGCAGTGCCGATAGCGGCAATAGTCACATAACCGCCAAGCTTCGGACGATGATTAAAGAAAGGTCTGAGAATAAAAGAAACAAGAATAAACGAAAACAGAGGCAAAAGAAAGATTAGCCACGGAACTTGATGAGGCATTATAGTTTCCTTAGCATCTCCTCGATAACATGTACTTTCTCCCGGGAGACAAGAACGCTATACTTCGGCGCTCCGCCAATACCAGGCTCATCGTGGTCAGGTAAAACCCGCGCCGGCACGCCCTCACCTTCAAAGAAGTCTTTCCACATCTCAGCCATTATCAAATTAGGTGCCTTCTTAACTTCAACCCACATAATCTAGCTCACTACCATTTCATTAAATCGAATTTCTCTGCATCCACAGTTCCACGACTACGATAAATAGCAATTATTATAGCTATGCCAACAGCAGCCTCAGCCGCAGCCACCGCCATCACAAATATGGCAAAAATCTGTCCAGTAAGAAGCGTAGGCACAACATAACGGGAAAAGGCAACCAGTGTGATATTCACCGCATTGAGCATGATTTCAACACACATCAGAATAACCACAGCATTGCGCTTGGACAAAACACCATACAAGCCAATGCAAAAAAGAACTGCTGATAAGATAAGGTAATGTTCCAGTCCAACTGACACTTCTATTTCTCCCTTATTAGCACGATAGCACCCAGTACCGCCGCCAAAATCAGCACCGCTGTGACTTCCACAGGCAATAGAAACCCACCTTCACCAAATAGCCTGACACCTATAGCCGCTGTCGTCGGTTCCAGTGGCGGCACATCGCTTGTATACCATTGGGTAGTTATTGCAGTGAACACCAACGTCCCCAAAAGCAACAACCCGACCACCAAGGCAGGAATGCGCAGTTTTCCTGAAGAACTGCCATGCCACATCTCACGAGTAAGCATAATACCCACAATAATTACTACAGAGATAGCCCCTACATAGACGAGAATCTGAACAACAGCCAGGAAGTCAGCGTGAAGTGTTATGTAAACTCCAGCCACAGTCAGGAAAAGGAAAACCAGACAAAGAGCCGCCCGAAACACATCGCGCAGAAGAACAACAGCCAGGGCTGCGATTACAGTTACCACCGCTAATACCCAAAAAACAATGTCAAACACCACGACCTCTCTTCTTGCTTAGCGGCACTAAGCTTAATTTCTGCCCACCTTTTTCCCTGTCCCAGTTAACGAGCAAACTCTGCTCAGGTAGAGTCGCTTCAATCTTCGGTCGAGCATAGCCGCTGGGCTGCCTGACATCAGATAACCGGAGCTCTTCCTTGCTCAACACAAGCTGTCCTCGACGATACTGCGCTCGCTCATAGCTAAGCCCCATAGCCAATGCCTCATACGGGCAGGACTCAACACACAAGCCGCAGAACATACAACGCCCGGTATCTACTTCAAATTTATCAACTACGTAATTGTTCTCGTCACCTACATGGGTGACAATTTCAATATTGCCCTGAGGACAACTCTTAGCACAAGTAGCACAGCCAGTACATCTATCAGGATACCAGACCAGCTCGTTGCCTCGTATACGCCGTGAAACGACCAGCTTTTCCTCAGGATATTGCACCGTAATCGGCGGACGGAAAAGATGCTTGAAGGTTAAAGCCATTCCCTTGGCAATACCGATTCCATATCTTTCAAACTTCAACTCTACCGCCTCCCAGGGTAAACAACTTCGACCACAGCAAAATCAGGGCACCCGCAAAAGCAAAGTTCACCACCACCATTATCCAGGGTAGAGATTCTGGCAGCCACAGCACCTCAGCAGCAACTACAAACAGGTTAATTACTGCCATCGGCAGCAAGCACTTCCAGGCAAAGGACATCAACTGGTCTACCCGCAGCCGGGGAAGAGTGGCACGTATCCATACAATAACAAAAAACACCGCCACGACTTTAATCAGCAACCATAAAAACGGCGGCAGCAACGGCCCTCGCCAACCACCCAGGAAGAGAGTAGCGATAATACACGAATAAGCCAGCGCATGACAATACTCGCCAAGATAAAACATGGCAAATTTCATCCCGGAATACTCAGTATGGAAGCCGGCAACGATTTCAGAGTCAGCTTCGAGAAGGTCAAACGGACTCCGGTTCATCTCGGCAACCGCTCCCAGGAAAAAGATAATGAACCCCAGAGGTTGAAGTAAAATAAAAGGAATCGTCTGCGCAGCTACAATCTGGCTCATTGACAGCGAGCCAACCATCAATACCACACCAAGAATGGACAGGATTACCGGCAGCTCATAGCTAACCACCTGGGCTACCATCCGCAACGCTGAAATTAACGCATATTTATTATTAGACGCCCAACCCGCCATATATATACCGACTGCGGACACAGAACTAATTGCCACCACATAAACTATGCCCACATTCAGGTCGATGAAAATAGCACCTTCCCAAAAAGGCACTACCGCAAAAATCATCAGCACCGGCACAAAGACAACCAGCGGTGCCAGCCAATGGAGCCACTTATCACCTTTAGCTGGCACGATATCTTCCTTCAATAATACTTTGACCGCCGTGGCAATCGGCTGAAAAATCCCCTCCGGCCCAAGTCGGTTGGGACCTAAGCGAATTTGAAACCGACCCAGCAAGCGACGCTCAAAATAGATAAAAACTATTACCATACATAATGCAAAGGCAATAACAATCACCACACCAACTATGGCAGGGGTTACGTAAGCTGCCCACTCCGGCCACATAGTGGCCAGCCATAGCTGAAATTGTTCCAGAAGCGTCATTACCGGTCTATCTCCCCCAAACAGACATCAATACTGCCAAAAGTAATTATCAAGTCAGCCACCTTCCAGCCGATAACCATATCCTTCAACGCCGTCAAATTAATCAAAGTCGGAGGACGAATACGGAACCGATAAGGAGCAATAGAATTATCGCTAACCAGATAAAAACCAAGCTCCCCTTTGGGGGCCTCTATATGCCCGTAAACCTCACCGACCGGCGGGCGCAGCAGCCGAGGCACCTCGGCACAAACCTCACCTTCAGGCAACTGGGGTATTGCCTGCTCCAAGATACGAACGCTCTGCCTCATCTCCTGAACTCTCACCCAGTAACGGTCGTAGCAATCACCAGCACTGCCCACAGGTATATCAAAGTCAAAGCGGTCATAGATGGAATATGGGTCAGCCCGGCGGATATCCCACTTCACACCGCTGGCCCTCAGCACCGGGCCGCTGGCTGCACTATTTATCGCCAACTCTTCAGGCAAAACGCCAACGCCTTTACTCCGTACTAATAGAATTTCGTTCCCCGCCAGAAGCTGGTCATATTCATCAATGAATCCCGGCATCTCAGCCACAAACCTCTTCAAAGCCGGCAAAAACTCTTCGGGAATATCATGGCTAACGCCGCCAATGCGCATGTAATTGTAAGTAAGCCTTTGACCACAAACCATCTCAAATAGGTCCAGCAGCTTCTCCCTTTCCCGCCACATATACAAGACTGGAGTCATCATAGCCCCGAGGTCATTGAGGAAAAAGCCAACTGCCATAAGATGGCTGGCAATACGCATCATTTCAGCCGTAATAACCCTCAGGTACTCAGCCCGCTCCGGGACCTTTACCTCCGCCAATTTCTCCACTGCCAGCACATAGGCTAAATTGTTTGTTATCGAAGCTAAATAGTCCAGTCTGTCTGTAAATGGGATGTTTTGGGTATAAGTCCGTCCCTCCGCCAGTTTCTCAATCCCGCGGTGGAGATAACCAATAACAGGCTCCACATCAACAACGACTTCCCCATCAAGAGTAGCCCGCAGCCGAAAGACGCCATGAGTTGATGGGTGCTGAGGGCCTATATTGAGAATAAAGGGCTCTGTCTTGATTGCCATCTTAGAGATAATCCCTCCGCAGCGGGTGCCCCACAAATCCTTCCCAGAGCAACAAACGCTTCAGATTAGGATGACCTTCAAAGGTGATGCCCATCAGGTCGTAGACCTCTCGTTCCTGAAAATCGGCAGCACGCCATAGATTGACTACCGAGGATACCACGGGCTTTTCCCGCTCATAGCACCTGGTCTTCAAAACCAGACTATGATTATGCTTCAAAGACGTTAAATGATAAACAACCTCAAAATAGTCGAGATAATCAACAGCAGTAAGGTCGGTAAGATAATCAAAATCAAGCCCTGCGGTATTCTTGAGAAACTCAGCTACCTGATAAAGAGACTGATTGGTCACAATAACAGCCGCTTTGTCGGCCGCAACAACAGAGCCGGGGAAAGCTCCCCTTATCTTTTCCGCTACCTCTTCGCCATTCAAGGCTATAGTCACTCTTGCTAACTACCTCCAATCACACAATCAAGCATACCTCTGGTCACGACGTCTTTATACTTTCTTTACCGATTTTCTTATGTATCTTCGTTATACCGTAAAGCAACCCCTCGGGCCGAGGCGGACACCCAGGCACATAGACATCAACGGGGATTATATGATTGATACCCGGCACAACGCTGTAAGACTCTCTGAATGTGCCACCGCTAATAGCACAAGCCCCCATAGCTATCACCCATTTAGGCTCAGCCATCTGCTCATAGACCAATTTCACTGCTGGCGCCATCTTCCAGGTCAATGTGCCAGCAACAATCATGAGGTCAGCCTGGCGTGGTGACCAGCGAAAAATGTCCATGCCGAAGCGAGAGATATCAAAGCGTGAAGCTGCGCTACCAATCATCTCAAAAGCACAGCAGGCCAAACCAAACATAAGCGGGAATATCGACCTCGACCGTGCCCAATCAACCGCATAATCTACAGTTGTCAAAAGGACATTGCGCCTGAGCTCTTCTTCGAGCCACCTGTCCGGGTCAGGTATTGCCTGTTGGGAAGTTTCCTTTAGTGAGTTGATTCTTAACGCTTCAGCAGCATCGATTTCATCCGAAAATATAACCTCGTACCTTTCTATTTCCACTCCAGGGCTCCTTTCAGCCAGGCATAAATATACCCCACCATAAGAATTACAAAGAAAACGCCTACCGCAATCAGACCAAACACGCCTAGCCCCTTAAGATTAACCGCCCAGGGATACAAGAAGACAGTCAACACATCGAGAGCAACGAAGAGAACAGCGAAAAGGTAGTAGCGGAAGTTAAACTGAACCCACGTCTTACCGACGGTTTCCATGCCGCACTCATAGGTGGAAGTCTTAGCTGGATTGCTCTTCCTGGGAACGATGCCGAGAAAGCTGAGCCCTAAAGGAATAAGCGGCATGGAAACCGCAAACAGAATAGCTACTATAAGGAGTATCCCGATATAACCGTAATCCGCTAGCAATACGCAGGCCTCCTCGGCTCGAAATGGCGTCTGAAAGTGTAGCACATCCCTGGAACAAAAAACAAGCTGGCGTACTCGTTCAGCTTATAGACACATTACCTCCTTGTATATTTTGCCGATATTGTTCCAGTCATTTGGGCAACTTCACCAGGCAAAAACATGCAGTGCGAGGCAATGTAGTGCAGGGCTTTAGCCCTGCCCGTCAACCACCGCCAGGCAGCCT
>QYPU01000044.1 GCA_007280145.1 Dehalococcoidia bacterium
TCTTGGAGGATAAGATTGTATAACACCATCATAATTGGCGCCGGGCCGGTCGGCAGCTATCTCGCTGCGAAGTTAGCTCAGCTTGGTTACAAGGTGCTTGTCCTGGACAAAAAAGTGGCTGCTGGGCAAGATATTTGCTGCACCGGCATTATTGGCAAAGAATGCCTTAACTTACTGGCTATTAATAATAACCTCATCATAAGGCAAGCCAACTCAGCCAGGTTCTTCGCTCCCTCAGGCAAGCCACTCAGGCTATGGCGGGAGGATGAGGTAGCTTACATCATTGACCGACCGGCCCTTGACCAGGTACTGGCAACCCGAGCTCAAGCAACGGGTGCCTATTATCTGTTCAATGCCCAGGTGATAGACATTCAGGTTGGAGCAGATTGTCTTCGTGTAGAAGCAGACTACTGCGGGCAAAACAAATCATTCAAAGCTGAGACAGCGGTTATTGCCACTGGCTTTGGTTCGCCCTTACCTAGAAAAATTGATTTAGGGAAGATAAATGACTTTATCGTTGGAGTTCAGGCTGAGGTAAATATAAACGGAGTTGATGAGGTGGAAGTCTATTTCGACCAAACTCTGGCTCCCGGTGGTTTTGCCTGGCTGGTGCCGAAAAGGGATAGCAAAGGCTTAGCTGGGCTGATGACACGCCAGCAACCAGAGTACCACTTAAACAAGCTGCTATCAAACCTGAAAGCTCAGGACAAAATAGCCTCAACCGAAGTCGTTCCGCGCTACGGTGCTATCCCCCTCCGACCTCTGCCAAGGACATATGCTGACCGAATACTGGTGGTTGGCGAGGCGGCTGGTCAGGTCAAACCAAGTACTGGCGGCGGTATATATTACGGTCTCCTGTGCGCCGATATAGCCGCTGATAGTCTCCACCAGGCATTTCTGGTCAATAACTTTTCTAAATCCAGGCTGGCTTCTTACCAGAAACAATGGCGAGCCAGACTAGATAAAGAGCTCCAAATCGATTATTGGGCACATCGCTTATATGGAAGGTTGAGTAATCAACAGATTGAGCGCCTGCACAATTTTGTAGATAACAATGGCATACCCCAGCTTATAACTGAGTTGGAGAGTTTCTCCTTCGATTGGCATGGTGAACTTATTCTAAAGACGCTAAAGCATTTGGCTGCCAGTATCCCCTCCCAGGCTATTAAGGCCCTCTCAAGGCATAATGCAACCACGAGTGACTAAGACACCCGCATATACTTAATAATTCCACAAGGTTGAAAAATTAGAGTAAAATAAGACGAAAGGATTAGTTGGCTTTGTGGCCAAGTTGGAGATAAAAACATGAAAGTAGTTTTTCTCTGCGGCGGCATTGGTAAAAGGATGTTCCCCATTACGGAGGACAAGTTCCTGCTCGATTTCTTGGGTAAAACACTCCTCGAGCACCAGATGGAAACAGCCAAAGAAGCTGGTTTGAACCACTTCCTAATCATCGGCAACCCAGCAAATATAGAACAAATAGAGCAAATAACCAAGATAACTTCTGGCGTCAAGATTGAGCTGGCCTTACAGAGACAACCGATGGGTATCGCCGATGCTTTGAAGAGCGCTGAACCTTTTCTAGACAGCGACATCATGGTAGTGAATCCTAACGATGTCTTCACAGCCTCGGCATACACTGGGCTTCTTCAAGGAAGCGAGAAAAAATCTGCTACCTCATATATGCTGGGCTATGAAGTCAACGATTATTTCCCTGGAGGTTATTTAGCTATAGATTCAGCGAATGAGCTGAAACATATCGTGGAAAAGCCGAAGCCTGGTGAAGAGCCAAGTCACTTGGTAAATCTCTTGGTCCATCTCCATACCAAGCCCAAAAAATTACTGGAGTATATAGAAAATGCTGAAACCACCAGGGATGATGTCTACGAACGTGCCCTGGATAACCTGGTAAAAGACGGATACAAAATCAAGGTAGTTCCCTATACTGATTTCTGGGCGCCTATAAAATATCCGTGGCATATCTTCCAGGCAGTCAAGTATTTCTTGAATGCAATCCAGCCACACGTTTCCGCCTCAGCTTCCATTTCAGAAAAGGCCACCATCGAAGGGAGGGTTACCTTAGGCGATAATGTTAGAGTGCTGGAAAATGCAGTGATAAGAGGGCCAGCTTATATCGGCCCTAATTCTATAATCGGCAACAATGCCCTGGTGCGAGACTACAGCCATATCGGCGCTGATTGTGTTATCGGCTACTCCACAGAAGTCAAAAATTCCTACATAGGTGATGGCTGCTGGTTTCACTCCAGCTATATTGGTGACTCCATAATAGGCAAGGGTTGTTCCTTCGGGGCTGGCACCGTCCTGGCTAACTTCCGCTTCGATGAGCAGAATGTCTCAGTCATGGTTGCAGATGAAGCTATTGATACCGGACTGGACAAGCTTGGTGCTATAGTCGGCAATAATTGCAAAACTGGAGTTAATGCCAGCATTACGCCCGGCATAAAGATTGGTCCCAACTCGATTGTTGGTCCTCATGTCTACCTGACAAAAGACCTCGGAGCAGACGAGATAATCCTAGCTGAGCCCCGTTACCAGAGTCTACCCAACCAAGTTGAGCCTGATAAAGCAAAGAGAAGGGAACTCAAGGAAAGGCTTGATAGATTGGAATGATGTCATCAGTACATTTGAACCGCTTGCCTCAGCATGTAGCCATCATCATGGATGGTAATGGCCGATGGGCCAAGCGCCGCGGCTTGCCCAGGCTAGCTGGACACAAACAGGGAGCTACTAATGCCCAGCGTGTCGTTGAAATCTTTACCGAATACGGAATCTCCTACCTTACTTTATACGCCTTCTCAACTGAGAATTGGAACCGCCCACAAGCTGAGGTAAACGGGCTGCTTCAACTCCTAGAGAAAAAGCTTGATGAAGGGGTCAAGCTTGCTCAGGAAAAGGGAATTAAAATCCGTCATCTGGGAAAACTTGATGGGCTATCACCCGAAATACAGCATAGAATAAAGCAGGCTCTGGAGCTGACTCAAAATAATACTGGGATGACCATTAGCCTAGCTTTCAATTATGGAGGCAGGGATGAGATTGTGGAGGTAATGCGGCGTCTTATACTCAGCGGTATTCCAGCGCAAAAGATAGACGAGAGCATTGTCAGTCAATATCTTTATACAGCTGGCATCCCCGACCCTGATTTGATTATTCGCACTGGCGGCGAAAGCCGATTGAGCAACTTCCTAACATGGCAAGCCGCCTATGCTGAGATCTATTTTACACCAGTCCTATGGCCCGACTTCGACAGGAGAGAGATTGACAAGGCTCTTATTTTTTATCGCCAGCGGCAACGTCGCTTCGGCAGCGTGGCACCAGAGTAAGCAGTATAGGAGGGATGTACCCAACTACTAAAATCGAATAAAAAACTACAGTACCGCACATAATTAATTTGCATTTTTATTTTAGTTATGTTAGACTAAAAACAGAATTTAAGAGCATGTCTAAAGAGTGGGGCGGTGTTCCCACTTTTTTATTAACAAGGAAAATAGAAAATGGGGGTAGCAGGGTTCGATGAAAACTGAATTTATGGTCGCCCTTACCCAGCTATCAGCTGAGAAACATCTGCCTAAAGAAGTGGTCCTGACTGCAATAGAGTCAGCACTTACCGCAGCTTACAAGAAGGACGCGTTTGCCCCTGAACAGGATATCTCAACTAAGATTAATCCCACCACTGGTGAAGTTAAAGTCTATGTCAAAAAGACGGTAGTTGAGACCCCAACCAATTTACTTTGTGAGATATCCCTTGCTGAAGCCCAAAAACTCGACAAAAGTGCTCAAATTGGCGATATTGCGAATGTAGAGTCTACACCCCCCCATGCCGGACGCATTGCTGCTCAGACAGCAAGACAGGTTATTTTACAGCGCTTGCATGAGGCAGAGTATCATGTGATTTACGAGGAGTTCACTAGCAGAGAGGGTGATATCGTCACTGGAATGGTGCAGCGCATTACTCCTGAGCAAATTTACATTGACTTAGGCAAAACCGATGCAATACTTCCAAGCAGTGAACAAATACACAACGAGCGCTATCGTACTGGGCAAAGATTTAAATTCTATCTCCTAGAGGTGACTAGGACCAGCAAGGGACCTCAGATATTGGTGTCACGATCACATCGCAACTTGCTACGCAAGCTTCTTGAGTTGGAAATCCCCGAAATATATGCTGGGACTATAGCGCTAAAGTCGGTCGCTCGTGAGGCAGGTTATCGAAGCAAGGTAGCTGTAGCGGCATGCCAAGAGGGGGTTGACCCTGTGGGTTGCTGCGTTGGGTTGCGTGGTATTAGGATACAAAGCATCGCAAACGAGCTAAATGGTGAAAAGATAGACGTGATCAAATGGTCTGATGATCCAGCAGTATTCATCGCCAATGCTCTCAGCCCTGCTCAGGTATCAAGCGTTAAATTCAACGGGGCAGAAGGCACCGCTGTAGTGACTGTCCCTGATAAACAGTTATCACTGGCCATTGGTAAAGAGGGACAAAATGCCAGGCTAGCAGCAAAGCTAACTGGCTGGCGAATTGACATCAAGAGCATCTCTGCTTCAACAGCAGAGATGGCAAGCTTGAGTAGAGAAGCTACGGTGGAAGCCGAGGAGCCAACTACCGGAATGGAAGAACTTGTCCCTGAGCTTGTCACCGCAGAGGAACCCTTGACTCCAGAACCTCTCAGTGAGCCAGAGCTAGTTGGTGAGAAGGAATTTGCCACCTCCACAGAGCCCGTAGCATCAGAGCCAGTCGGCGAGGAGGCAATGGCAGGGATAGCCGCAGCTTCAACTGACTACGAGCTTGTTTTAACTTCAGAACTTCAGCCACCAGTCCAATCCGCAGAGGCACCCCAGATTCGTTTTGCTGAGGATATCATGCCAGCAAGGTCAACTAAAGCAAAGGCAAAAAAGGGCGGCATGAAAGATGCAGACTTACTAGCAGGCAAGAGTAAATCTAAGAAAACGCACCAAAGGCAGGCAAGCTATTCAGAGGAAGACGAACTTGAAGAACTATCCGAAACAGCAAATTCTTCGGCAGAGGCACATACCACAACGTAGTTGCATAGCCTGTCGAGAAACAAAGGCGAAGAGAGAATTAATCCGGTTGGTTTGTAGTGCTGGTGTTGTAGAAATAGACCCTGAGGGTAAAAAGGCAGGCCGAGGGGCTTATTTATGCCCAGCATGCGAATGCTGGGAGACAGGGTTAAAAGGTAACCGCTTAGAATATGTTTTGCGGACTAAGCTCACTTTGGAAAATCGCCAGGTACTGATAGAATATGGCAAGAGCTTGCCTAAAAGGGGGAAGAAACAGATATGATTGACAATGAGCAAGAACCGACTGTCAATCAAAGCAAGAATAGCCAAGAGGCTAAGTCTAACACACAAGTATTGCCTCAGCTTAGCCTCCCCCCAGCTCTAAGTGTGAAACAATTGGCAGACCTTCTAAAGGTAAGTGCAATTGAGGTTATCAAACAGCTCATGAGAGAAGGTGTCATGGTCAACATTAATCAAGTTCTTGATTTTGACACCGCAGCAGTGATAGCAACCCATTTCGGCTATAAAGCTGAAAAACAGCCAATATCCGTTCAAACAAAACCATCAGAGACAGGGAAAGGGAAAGGTGGCAAGCTTTTCCCCCGTCCGCCGGTAGTTACCATCATGGGACATGTTGACCACGGTAAGACAAGCCTTCTTGACGCTATCCGCCAAAGCAACGTAATTGCTACTGAAGCAGGGGCTATTACCCAGCATATTGGAGCTTACCAAGTGGAGATAGACGGACGAAAGATTACTTTTCTGGACACACCAGGGCATGAGGCTTTCACGACCATGAGAGCTAGAGGTGCACAAGCAACCGATATTGCTATCCTGGTGGTAGCCGCTGACGATGGAGTAATGCCCCAAACTGTGGAGGCCATAAACCATGCTCGCGCTGCCGAGGTGCCCGTAGTAGTCGCCATTAACAAGATTGATAAGGCCAACGCTAATTCAGACAAAGTCAAACAGCAATTGGCTGATTCAGGCTTGATTATTGAGGAATGGGGAGGCGACACTGTATGCGTATCCATCTCAGCCAAGAAGAGGCAGGGCATAAACGTCCTTTTAGAGAACCTCCTTCTAGTTGCTGATATATTAGAGCTTAGAGCTGAGCTAGACTGCCCGGCGGAGGGAGTAGTAATTGAAGCCAAACTGGATAAAACTAAGGGACCTTTAGCTACCCTCCTAGTTCAAAAAGGCACTCTCAAGCCGGGTGATAATCTAGTAATTGGTAATACTTGGGGCAAAGTAAAGGCCATGTTTAATGAGAGAGGAAAACAGATTAAGAAGGCTAAGCCATCAACTCCAGTGGAAGCTCTGGGGATAAACTCTGTCCCACAAGCTGGGGATAGTTTCATAGTAGCTCGTGACGAACGTGAGGCACGGACGCTCGCAGAGAAACATAAAGATGCACAACATGAATTTGTAACTTCTGGTAAGACTTTGAGTCTGAGTGACCTGTCAACTCAAATTGACGCTGGAGAGGTAAAGGAGCTCAATATAGTCCTTAAGACAGATGTCCAAGGCAGCATCGAGCCAATAAAGGACTCCCTGGAGCAGCTAGGGGATGACAAAATTAAGGTCAAAGTTATCCATTCAGGCAGTGGGCGTATTACAGAAAGCGATGTGCTTCTGGCCTTAGCCTCTGAAGCAGTAATTATCGGCTTTAATAGCCGACCAGAGCCAGGAGCACAGCGACTAGCTGAGTTGGAAAGGGTAAGCATTCGTTACTACGATGTAATTTACAAGCTGGTACAAGACGTAGACAAAGCACTAAAAGGCATGCTGGAACCAACCTATGTCGAGGTTATCGAGGGACAGGCTGAAGTACTAGCTATCTTTGGCTCAAGAAAAGGGGAGAACATAGCCGGAGTTTCTGTTAAAGAAGGTAAGGTGAGGCGGGGTGCTTCAGCCCGAATCTTACGCCGGGGCGAATCAATCCATGAATCTCACGTCAGCAGCTTAAAGCGATTTAAAGAGGACGTTAAAGAGGTATCTACTGGCCTTGAGTGTGGTGTTAAAATAGAAAACTTTACAGACTTTCAAGTTGGCGATGTGATTCAATGCTACCGCCAGGAAAAAGTAACCTAACCTATTCTGATTTTCAGCTCTGTCTCCGAGCCAGCTTCTTCTCTAAACCCAAATCATAACTTCTGATTCAAAGGAGTAAAACGTGACGCGGCGCACTGAGCGAATAAACAACTTAATCCGGCAGGAAATCAGCGTATTGCTTCGACAGCAAGTCAATGATCCGAGACTTACTAGCTTTATTTCAGTAACTAAAGTTTCAACCTCTCGTGATTTGGGGCATGCCAAGGTGTTTGTTAGTACTCTGGGAAATGAGGCAAATAAAAGGGAGATACTACAAGGTTTTACTGCTGCCTCAGGGTTTCTCCGCAAAGAATTGGCCAGGCGTTTGAGCATAAGACACATCCCCGAGCTTAGCTTTCATTTTGACAATTCTATTGAGCGCGGGGCAGAAATCCTCAAGTTAATCAAGCAGGTGGCCCCTAACAGTCCCGAAAACAAAGATGAGCATTGACGGAATTCTAAATATTAACAAACCCGAAGGCAAGACTTCTTCCAACGTAACAGCTTGGCTTAGACGGATGGCGGGGGAAAAACATGTTGGGCATGCTGGTACCTTAGACCCGATAGCTACAGGTGTCCTGCCAATTTGTTTTGGTCAGGGAACAAGAGTTGTCCAGTTTCTAACAGATAGCAGCAAGACCTACCTCGTCCAAATTGAATTAGGTATGGCTACAGATACCTACGATAGGGAAGGGGAAATAATCCAGCGCGGCGACCCGAGCGCTGTTACCGCAGCCCAAATACAAAGGGCGCTTACTGCTTTTCAGGGCACTATCGAGCAAGTGCCTCCCATCTATAGCGCTTTGAAACACCACGGCAGGCGATACTACGAACTAGCTCGTGCTGGTATCCCGATAACGCCAAAGTCAAGACAGGTCAACATCACCAGCCTAGAACTTATCAACTGTCAGTTGCCGCTTATAACAATCAAAGTGGAGTGCGGTAGGGGAACTTACATGCGCTCCTTGGCTCATGACCTGGGGCAATGCTTGGGCTGCGGTGCCTATTTAAAGAACTTGATTCGTTTGCGGTGCGGACCTTTCCATATTAAAGACGCACTATCTCTATCTCAAATTAAAGACGCTTTTCAACAAGACAATTGGGAGGGGCTTTTCCACCCTGTAGACAGCCCACTTTTGAGCTGGAGGGCAGCCATTGTTGACGAAACAAAAGAATTAGCCATTAGAAATGGCCGCTCCTTACCTCTAGGCGAAGAGCCCCCACCTTCAAAATACTGCCGTGCTTATGGCCCCGATGGGCAGTTTATAGCTCTGCTGCGCTTTATATCCGAGAAAAAACTCTGGCACCCGGAAAAAGTTTTCCCCCTTTAGTAGTCTCGCTATATTAAAATAATTCAAGGGTCTTGACACACCGTATATAATAGATATGTTCAGCTTTAACGAAAGGAGGTGAAACAAATGGCACAGGCATATTGCTTCAAATGTCGGAGAAAGGTGGAGATTAAGAACCCACAGAGTGTTACCCTGAAAAACGGTAGGCCTGCAACACGCGGAGTTTGCCCGTCCTGCGGAACCAAGGTATTCCGAATTGGCAAAAGCTAATGCACTAGTATGCTCTAGCCAGGGTGCGAAGACAACCTGTTAATTTTTTCTATCAAAAGCAGGGGGTTGTAGTTTATAACTTGCTGGTATTGCTGGTTGCCTAATCCAGCCTGATGGGGGTTGGTTTTGGCAAAAGTCAGCGTCAGTAAGTTAGTTTTGTTGTGGGCATCAGAATTAACCAGGGGTTTAGCTTCCGCTTTCTGGCCTTTTGAGAGCAATGTGAGTCTTAGTTGTGGGGTGTTCCCTTCAGGCATTGCGTTCGATAAAAGCGTCATCCTGGGCTGCCAGAGAGACTTCTGGTATTATTAGACCTAGATGAGCCAAGATATCAATATGGGGAGATTGGACAGTGGCAAGAGGTTAGTGCTTTTTTACACAAACTCTTCAGATGCGTCGTCGTGAATTATTACTGGCCAAGCTCCCGTTTCTTTGGCTTTTTGAGCTACCCCAAAGATAGCCTGAGGGGAAGATGAGTTAAGCTCCACATTAGGGATAGCTAAAAACAGTCTGATATGCTCTGGCTAGAGTGCAATAGCATATTAGCTCGATTTGTGATAAAACCATTGAAGGAATAGGTATGAAAGGCATAAAGCGCTCTTTGAAATACCACAAGAGCTTTGCTTTAGGCAAAAGCAACCATAATAACAGGAGACAAAAACTGGGAGGGAAAAATGCTACATAGAATTCTGGTTCCTCTAGATGGCTCGGGAGAGGCTGAGAGTATACTTCCCTATCTCAGGGATTTGGCTCCAAGATTTAGCTCCCATGTTGATATTTTAGGCGTAGGAATAGGGAGAAAGAACCGTCGTGTAAATCGCCTGCTTGAAGAGTATATTGGCAGGGTAGCAGTCAGTCTCCAAAGCAATAGTATCAAAGCCGAAGCGGTAACCCTTTACGGCAGTGCTGCAGATAAAATCCTTGACTACGCGGCGCAGAATGACATTGATTTGATTATAATGGCTACTCATGGGCGAAGCGGTATTACCCGCTGGTGGATGGGAAGCGTAGCTGAGAAAGTAATAAGTGAAGCCTCAACCCCGGTGTTACTTGTCCAAAGCAAACATCCTACGAAAACCGGGACGGTGAGGAAGTTACCCTTCCTCAAGATTCTCACCCCCTTAGATGGCTCTGACATTGGTCAAGCAGCTTTACCTTACGCTGAGGCATTAGCCACAAAAACAGGGGCTTCGATTAACTTACTCCAGGTCCTTTCGCCACCTGGGGCACTAGAAGCTAGCATACTTGGTGGCCCTGACTGGAGAAAATTCGTTAAAGCTATGCATGATGGTGGCGAGGATTATCTAAGCAGTATCGCTAAAAAACTAGATGAAAAAGGAATTAAAACTACATGTGAAGTAGTCACTGGTGACCCCGCTGGAAGAATAGTTGAGTATGCTGAGGATAAGGAGGTAAGCTTAATAGCCATGTCAACTCATGGGCGAACCGGGATTAGCCGATGGGTATTAGGCAGCGTAGCCGACAAAGTGCTGCACGGGGCTCGTATGCCCATGTTATTAGTCAGGTCACCAAAGATGATTATTCCCAGACCTACGACTTAAACGCAGATTCATATAAAGATTAAGTTCGCACTAGAAAGGGGAACTAAATAATGGGTAAGATAAACGTAGCTATCATAGGCGTTGGTAATTGTGCTTCCTCGCTTGTTCAGGGCATCCACTATTATAAAAAGGCCAAAGAGGATGAGTTTGTGCCCGGGCTAATGCACATTAATCTGGGGGGCTACCATGTAAGTGATATCAAATTCGTAGCTGCCTTCGACATCGACAAGAACAAAGTAGGTAAAGACCTGGCCGAAGCTATTTTTACTTCGCCCAATAATACTTACAAGTTCTGTGAGGTGCCCAGTACCGGCGTTAAAGTAAACCGAGGGATGACCCACGATGGGCTGGGAAAGTATTTGTCACAAATCATCACCAAGGCACCAGGACCTACAGCCGACATTGTCGGCATTCTCAGAGAAACAAAAACAGACGTGGTAATTAATTACTTGCCTGTGGGAAGCGAAGAAGCAACCAAGTGGTACATTGAACAAGTACTGGCTGCTGGCTGTGGCTTCATTAATTGCATACCAGTTTTCACTGCTCGCGAGCCCTACTGGTATAATCGCTTTGCCGAGATGGGATTGCCTGTTATCGGTGACGATATCAAATCTCAAGTTGGGGCTACTATCACTCATCGTGTATTAACCAGACTTTTTGGCGACCGAGGAGTTAAGTTAGAAAGAACTTACCAGCTTAACTTTGGTGGCAATACCGATTTCTATAACATGTTGGAGCGGGAGCGCCTAGAGTCAAAGAAGATCTCCAAAACTAATTCCGTTACCTCTCAGCTAGATTATGAACTCGAGCCCGGCAACATCTATGTCGGTCCCAGCGACTATGTGCCCTGGCTAACTGACCGAAAATTCTGCTATATCAAAATGGAAGGCCGCGCCTTTGGCGATGTCCCATTGAATTTAGAGCTTAAGATGGAGGTATGGGATAGCCCCAACTCAGCCGGGGTAGTTATCGATGCCCTAAGATGCTGTAAGCTAGCTTTAGACAGAGGCTTGACTGGAGCAATCGTGGCACCCAGCGCTTACTTCATGAAGTCTCCGCCCATTCAGTATTCTGATGACGAAGCCCGAAGGCGGGTGGAGGAATTTATCACGGGGCAGGAGCAACAAAGCCCAACCTGCTTACCTGAGGTAACTAGCGAACAGCAAGAAATTCAGCAGGGCGAAAGCTAACAGACCTGCAAAGATAGGGCAATGAAACAGTGAAGATTGGTTTAGTCTCCCCCTACGACTATTCGTTCCCAGGAGGGGTTGTTAATCACATTTCTTATCTAGCCCATTATTTTATCCACTGGGGGCATGATGTCAAAGTTATAGCGCCAAGTCTGAGAAAGGGGACACAATACTTCGATGAAGAGGTTACCAATGTAGGCAGACCTCTCCCTATTCCATTCGGCGGTTCTGTAGCCCGAGTCCCAATATCCCCGTGGTTACCAGTTCAAGTAGGAAAGATTCTGGCTAAGGAAAATTTCGACATTCTCCACCTTCACGAACCTTTCACTCCTATGCTCTGCTTAAGCATTCTCCTCAAATCAAGTTGCATAAATGTTGGCACTTTTCATGCCTGCTATAGTAGGTCTCTAACCTACCAGCTGGGTAAACCCATCTTGAAGCAATGGCTTCCCCGGTTACATGGCAAAATTGCCGTTTCCAAACCAGCACTTGATTACGTCAGCCGATATCTGCCAGGTGACTATCGTATTATCCCTAATGGCATTGATATCGAACGTTTTTCCCCGGATGGCCCTCAGCAAGAGGAATTCGCTGATGACAAACTAAATATTCTCTTCGTCGGCCGCTTGGAGAAGCGCAAGGGCTTAGACTACCTACTCCGTGCTTGCGCCCAGGTCAAGAAGCGCTTCACTAACTTCAGGCTCATCGTAGTTGGTCCAGGCACCAGATTGCGGCCGGGGTATGAAAAATTTGTCAAGGACACGCACCTGACTGATGTAGTTTCTACTGATTTCGTCCCCAGCGCTGAGTTACCCGCATATTATCGCAGCGCTGATATCTTTTGCGCCCCAGCCACCGGTGGCGAAAGCTTTGGCATAGTCTTGCTGGAGGCTATGGCGAGTGGCAAGCCAGTAGTTGCCACTGATATCGAAGGCTATGCTAGCGTGCTAACTCATGGCGAGGAGGGGCTGCTCGTACCACCTCGAGATGAGGAGGCCTTAGCTCAAGCCTTGCTATCTCTTCTCAATGACAAATCTTTACGTCACCAGATGGGAGCCAAGGGGAGAATCAATGCCGAGAAGTATAGCTGGGCGAACGTCGCCCAGCAAGTAATGGATTACTATACCAGTTTGCTTAGCTAACTATGTGGAAAAATAGTCTGTGATGAACTTGGCCGAATTACGGGGAAGCGCTGCTCGCTGGATTAGCAAGCTGCTAATGCCCATTCTAAGTAAATGCCGTATAAAGCCTAACACTTTGACATGGCTTGGTCTGGCGATAAACATAATTGCGGCTGCGGTTATTGCCACTAATCACCTTCTCGCTGGCGGACTCTTAGTCCTGTTAGCCGGGTTATTCGACATTCTTGACGGAGCATTAGCTCGCTCGACCAAGCAAAGCACTCGTTTTGGTGCTCTGCTAGATTCCACTTTTGACCGACTTTCTGAAGCGGTGCTGCTTCTAGGCATCTTGGCCTTATACCTAGAGAGCGGGAACACCATTGAAATTACAGTCATTTTCTTAGCCCTGGTCGCCTCCTTTCTCACCAGCTATGTGCGTGCTAGAGCCGAAGGGCTAGGGCTGGAGTGCCATGTAGGCTTGTTTACCAGAACTGAGAGAGTTATAATATTAGCATTGGGGTTGCTTTTTAACCAAATTCTTATAGCCTTGCTAATCCTGGTGGTGCTTGCTCTTGTTACCGTAGGACAACGATTGGTTTACTCACGGCAGGAGACAGCAAGAAAATAAAAGCTTGAGGTGAAAAGGTATGAGCGACAAGAACTTCGAATGGAGCCTGACATCACTCACTATTCTTGCTATACTCTGGATGGTACTCGGAAGTATCTTTGGGGTGATGGGTACTGCTTGGGTAATAATTATCGGCTTGGTTTTCTGGATTGTTGGTGGCGGGGCTTTGCTCCGCTACTGGGGCAAGAATTATATATCCCGAGGATAAGCTCGAGATTTTATCCACATACAAGTTTAACTTCCCCAATTTTGCATTAAGCTAGCGTGAGGAATAATGTCGGTTATAGCTGTTGTTGGCGCCCAGTGGGGCGATGAAGGTAAAGGCAAAATAGTCGACCTTCTGGCTGAGAAGGTGAAGGCAGTAGTACGTTTTTCCGGCGGCGACAATGCCGGACACACAGTAATCAATCCTTACGGAGAGTTCAAGCTTCATCTTATGCCCTCAGGCATTTTCCATCAAGGAGTAATTTGCATAATTGGTAACGGTGTAGTAATTAACCCCGCAGTGCTCCTTGAAGAAATTGACGACCTTCAGAAACATGGCGTTGATACCAGCCATCTCTTCATTAGCGATCGGGCCCATCTAATAATGCCCTATCACATCCTTTTGGACGGGTTAGAGGAAGAAAGGCGAGGCAGAGGAGCTCTAGGAACCACACGCAAAGGAATTGGCCCCGCTTTTGCTGACAAGATAGCTCGCCTTGGGATCCGTACCAGCGACTTGCTAAATAAAGAAGGATTTCAGTCTCGACTTAGCTCAGTCCTTGAATTCAAGAATGCCATGCTGACCAAAATATACAACACCCCACCGTTATCGCTAAAAGAAATTTATGAACAATACTGCCATTATGGAGAACGGCTAGCCCCCATCATCCAAGATACTGGCTCCATTCTTCAAGAAATGGTGTCCCGAAAGGAATCGGTTCTACTAGAAGGCGCTCAGGGAGCAATGCTTGACCCCGACTTCGGCACCTATCCTTATGTAACATCGTCTTCACCTTTGTCTGCAGGCAGTTCTCTAGGTTCCGGGATGAACCCCAGGCAAATCGACAATATTATCGGTGTTTTCAAAGCCTATACCACCCGGGTAGGTAGCGGGCCTATGCCAACTGAACTCAAAGACGAAACTGGTGAGCTTATCAGGGAGCAGGCTCACGAGTATGGGGCTACCACAGGCAGACCACGGCGCTGTGGCTGGTTTGACGCCGTAGCTGGCCGCTTCAGCGTCCAGATAAATGGCTTCAGTGGTATAGCCCTGACTCGCCTCGATATTCTTGACATATTCGACTCAATTAAGATATGCACTGGCTATAAACTGGATGGAGACAAGATAGACCATTTCCCAAGCGACATAGCTACACTAGACAAATGTCAGCCAACCTATGAGGAACTACCTGGCTGGCAAACATCAACAACCGATATCCGTGGCCTCAAGCAATTACCGCCCCAAGCTCGTCACTATATAGCTCGACTCGAAGAGCTTCTCTCCTGCCCCATCGACATCATTTCCGTCGGCGCCAAACGAGACCAAACGATAATGGCCAGGCAGGTCGTGTAGCACTCTGCTAGCTGGAAATCTGTGAGCTAGTTTAGTAATATATCTCTAAGGGAGCAATGTTATGTTGACAAACTATACTGCAAAATACACAAAGATAGACTCTGGCTATATGGGGCAATTGGTAGAGTGGCCTGAGGTAATTACAGAGGGAAAGACTATAGAAGAATGCCGGGAGATGCTCAAGGATGCTTTATGCGAGATGATCTTAGCGTATCAGCAACAAGGGAAAGAGGTCCCTACCGGAGGATGCCTTCTAGAACAGTTGCCTGTAGAAGCATAAATGTCTGTAAAACGTCAAGACTTAATAAGATACCTTAATCCGTGGATTCTCCGGGGAAACCCCCGCCTGTCATTGCGAGGAGCCACAGGCGACGTGGCAATCTCTAAAAATTGAGACGAGATTGCTTCGCTTCGCTCGCAATGACACAAAAATATGTGAATCTAGCTTAGCACCCTTGAGGTCAGCCTTTTGAATCTGAACTCACGGATTAAGGAGATATTTTGAGAGGAATGGATTTTATTTATTGCGTGAAGGTAGCAATCATCTTATCTACACAAACGGCACCCATTAAATGTCCAAGATAAATTGAAAAGAAATAAAAACAAGGTAGGCAGACACTATGAACAGAGAAGAAGGAAGAGCAGAGAGGAAGTCACGAAAGCGAAGGCTTCTCTGGCTGGAGAAAGAATGCAAGCGTGACAAGACAATCGATAAAATCGTCACAGCGCTAGAAAAGAACTTCGATGAGGGCGAGATCGACAATGCAAAAGCGTTTGTCGTCGATTACCTAGATTATCTAACCGATAGCGGTTCTTTTTCTCAAATCGGGGAGAGTGTGGATGGTGAAAGCCTGGAGAGAATAAGCGGAGACTATAGCCTTGAGCCCGTTGACTCAATGCTCATCCTAGATATATTAGAGGATATATTCGCTGCCAATGAAGAGCAAGACAGCTAATTTGCTAGCCCACCGGCAGGTCAATCTTGTAGTCCTTTAAAGCCTGCTCAATAACAGCTTTCGTTTTCTCGTCAGGCTCAGTTAGTGGTAAGCGCGGCTTGCCCACCTGAAAACCCAGATAATTTAAGGCATATTTGACCGGCATTGGGTTAGCAACGACAAAAAGGGCATTTATCAAAGGCAGCAGGTTACGATGGAGGGCTGCTGCCTCTCTGGTTCCACCACCAAGAAAGCCCTCAATCATCTGCTTAATCTGAAGGCCAACTAGATGAGAAGCAACACTGATAACACCGAAGCCTCCTAGACCCAATATGGGTAGAGTATCACTATCATTACCGCTGTAGACAAGAAAACCTCCTC
Organism: Dehalococcoidia bacterium; assembly: GCA_007280145.1. Classification (GTDB taxonomy): domain Bacteria; phylum Chloroflexota; class Dehalococcoidia; order GIF9; family UBA5629; genus QYPU01. The sequence continues at coordinate 16,069 of QYPU01000044.1, forward strand.
TTGCCCCCTGTATAATTTTGGCAACCTGGTCAAGATTAGCGCTGGCCTCTTTTACTCCAACGATATTGTCAACTTGACTAAGCCTGATAGCGGTCTCAGCAGTAAGGTTAGTAACAGTACGTGATGGCACATTGTAAACAATGAACGGCAAACTGGTACCTTCAGCGATTGTTTTAAAGTGCTGGAATAAGCCCTCTTGAGTAGGCTTATTATAGTAAGGGACAACCAAAAGGCAGCCATCAACCCCAACCTTTTCAGCCTCCCTGGAGAGTTCCACGCTATCCGCGGTATTATAGCTACCAGTGCCAGCTATAACCATGCCTCGATTGCCAACCGCCGATTTAATTTCGGCAAAGAGGCGCAATTTTTCCTCACGACTAAGAGTCGGGCACTCCCCGGTAGTACCCGAAACCACAAGTCCGTCACTACCTGAATCAAGCAAAGCTTTAGCTAGCTTCCTGGCTTGTACGTAATCAACTTTTCCATCGATATCGAAGGGGGTAACCATTGCCGTCAACAAGCGGCCAAATTTCTTCATCATCTGCCTCACTATAAGTAAACTATTTCTGAGTTTTAACCCAGCCCCGCTGTACTGCTTCCTCAGCAATCTGAACAGCATTGAGAGCAGCACCCTTACGCAAGTTATCGGATACTACCCACATTACCAGGCTGTTGGGCTGAGAAATATCTGTCCGAATACGTCCTACAAAAACATTGTCTGAGCCAACAGCTAGCCAGGGCTGAGGATAAAGGCTAACACTAGGGTCATCAAGCACCTTAACCCCAGGGGCATGAACTAATATGTGCCTGGCTTCCTCAGGAGTTATAGGGGCAGTAAATTCAACATTTATCGCCTCACTATGCCCGATAAAAACAGGTACTCTAACACAGGTTGCTGAAACAGCCATATCCCCAGCATGCATTATCTTGCGAGTTTCCTCCACCATCTTCCATTCTTCCTTGGTATAGCCATCGTCCAAGAAAACATCTATTTCCGGTAGCAAATTAAAGGCAATTTGGTGAGGATAAACATGAGGAACAACATTTTTCCCTTCCAAAACTAACTTGGCTTGAGTGGTTAATTCCTCCATGGCTGCTGAGCCAGCGCCCGCCACTGCTTGATAGGTAGAGACAACTATCCGCTTAATCGGGTTAACCTTATGTAATGGATAAAGGGCCACTACCATTTGAATGGTAGAACAATTTGGATTAGCAATAATTCCTTCATGCCACTTTATATCTTCAGGATTTACCTCAGGGACAACTAAAGGAACCTTTGGTTCCATCCTAAAAGCAGAGCTGTTGTCGACGACCAGTGCCCCAGACTCAGCAGCGATAGGTGAAAAATAGCGGCTAATCTCAGCACCAGCTGAAAAAAGAGCGATATCAATATTATGAAAAGATTCAGGGCTAGTTTCCTTGACCGCAACCTCTTTGTGACCTACATAGAGCTTCTTACCTGCTGAACGGTCGGAGGCATAGAGATGAACCGAGGCCATGGGGAAACTTCGCTGCTCCAGCGCCTTGATAAACTCCTGCCCCACCAGCCCAGTAGCACCAACAATAGCTACATTATACGCCTTCATTGCCTCCCTCTAAATTCAACAAAGCATCCAGCCCATAAACTAACCCCTGGCGTTTTACCACTTCCCTTATAGCTAAAATAACACCGGGCATATAGCACTCCCGACTTATAGCATCATGGCACAGGCTCAATGTTTGCCCCGCTGCACCAAAGATAACCTCCTGTCTAGCCATAAGCCCAGGTAATCTTATGCTATGGATGGTTATGCCCTCAACCTCCCCACCACGAGTGCCGCTGAGTGTTTCTTTTTTGGTTTTAGAATAAAGGAAGGGCTTGCCTCGCGATTGCAGCATAGCCTTTGCGGTAGCCAGTGCAGTCCCAGATGGTGCATCAGCTTTCTCGTGATGATGCATTTCAATAATATCAACGTAATCAAAGAGCTTTGCCGCCGCCTTAACCGCATTTAACAGTACGGCTGCCCCGATGGTAAAGTTAGGGGCTACTACTGCGCCCACCTTGTTAGCTTGACACAGTTGGTCAATCTCCTTGATGTCGTCAGATGAAAGCCCCGAAGTACCTATAACCAGATTAACCCCTTGTTTAGCGGCAAGGCGAGCTGAGGACATAGAAGCTTCAGCAATCGTGAAATCTACCAATACCTGAGGGTGACAATCCTGGAGAAGCGAACCCAAATCTGAGGAAAGAGGCACCTTTCTCAAAGTGTCGGGCAAATCAAGACGTTCACGAGCCGCTTGAATGTCCACAGCACCAACCACTTCCATATCCGGGGCTCGACATACAGCAGCCATGACTTCTCTCCCCATCTTTCCTAAGGCTCCATGAACTACTACTGTTATCGGTTTCATCCCCTCCATCCTCAAAGCGCAATAAATGCAACTTTTCTTTGATACTTATTTGTTATAGCGACGTTGGCTATCACTGCTACTACGCCCGGGAGCGCCTGAACGGGGTATTGGCCGCCTTTGATAATGACCGCCTGGCGAGATGGAATCTGGGACTCTGGCTCCCTGGACTCGAGACAGGTCTCCCAAAAGTGCTCGATGTGACAGATTAATTCTGCCCATGCGGTCAATTTCAGTAACTTTGACCATAATCTCATCGCCCACCTTAACCACATCTTCAACCTTAGACACATGGTAATCAGCCAGCTCACTTATATGAACCAGACCTTCTTTACCAGGTAGAACCTCTACAAAAACGCCAAAGTTCATCAAGCGAGTTACCTTACCAGTGTAGGTACCGCCAACTTCCACCTCTCGAGTTAAGTTTTCTATAAGTCCAATCGCTTTCTGCGCTGCCTCCTCGCTGGGCGAGCCGATAGTCACCGTCCCGTCGTTTTCAACATCCATGGTCACCTTGGCCTCATCAGTTATAGACCGAATGGTCTTGCCTCCAGGACCAATTACAGCACCTATCTTACTCGGGTCAATGGTTATCTTATATATCCTCGGAGCATAGGGGCTAAGTTCAGGACGATTGGACCCGATAGCTTGCTTCAGGTTGTCAAGTATTTCCAAATGCGCCTCACGGGCCTGCTTTATAGCCTCAGCCACAATCTCATAGCTTATGCCCTGGAGCTTGATATCCAACTGAATAGCCGTAATTCCCTCCACGGTACCAGCGACTTTAAAGTCCATATCACCATAATGGTCCTCCATGCCCTCGATATCGGTAAGGACAACATGGCTATTATCTTCCCCCGTAACCAACCCCATAGCTATTCCGACCACCGGAGCCTTAATAGGTACACCAGCATCCATTAAAGATAAGCTCGAACTGCAGACACTGGCCATAGAAGTGCTGCCATTAGAACTAAGGACTTCCGAAACCAGGCGTATAGTATAAGAGAAATCCTCTCCGCTGGGTATTACCGGGGTAAGGGCTCTTTCTGCCAGGGCGCCATGTCCGATTTCCCGACGGCTTCGGCTCCCCAAGCGCTTTACCTCTCTTGTGGAGTATGGCGGGAAATTATAGTGATGCATAAAACGCTTAGTCTCCTCCAATCCTAAATCATCAATCAGTTGTGCTTGCCTCAAAGAACCAAGAGTAGTTATAGTCAACACCTGAGTTTGCCCTCTAGCGAAGAGTCCCGACCCATGGGTACGTGGGAGAAGACTAACCTCACTACTAAGAGGACGAATCTCCTTGGTCTGGCGACCATCGAGGTGCAGCTTTTTGTCCAGTATGTTCGTTCTGGCTACCTTCCTTAGCTGGTCTTCAACGGCTTCAATAATATCAGCCTCAGAAAAGGCCTCCTCTAGCTTCTCAACGGCCTCTTGTTCAACCGCCGCTATTGCCTTCTCACGCTCGGCTCGGTCTGTTTGGCTAAGAGCCTCAGCCAGCTTCCCCCAAAGGTCTGAGGGAATAGCAGCTAGCAGTTCTGCATTAACTTCAGCAGTCCCAATCTCTATCTTGGGCCGGCCACAAACCCGCTGCAGACCCTCCTGCAACTTTATAATTTCTTGGTTTGCCTCATGTCCAAGCTTGATTGCCTCTAAAATGAGCTCCTCGGAAACTTCCTTGGCTCCTGCCTCTAACATTACTATGGCTTCCTTGGTACTGACGACAACAAGATCAAGCAGGCTGTCGTTCATCTGGGGCAAAGTTGGATTTAACACCAGGCTGCCGTTGATGCAGCCAATACGCACCGCAGCTATTGGGCCGTTAAAAGGAATAGCAGAAATAGCCAAAGCGGCTGAAGCGCCGATAACCGCTAGAACCTCAGGGTCATTTTCTTGGTCACTGGAAAGGACGGTAACCACAACCTGAATCTCATTGCATAAACCTTTGGGAAAAAGTGGGCGCAGAGAACGGTCGGTTAGCCGAGCAGCTAAAGTCGCCTGTTCACCTGGACGTCCCTCTCGCCTGATAAAACTACCAGGAATCTTACCGACAGCATAGTGCCTCTCCTCATAATCCACCGTCAGGTGGAGAAAATCAGCTCCTTCGCGAGGCTCATCACCGATACAAGCAGTGACCAGAACCAGCGTATCGCCATAGCGAACAGTGACAGCACTGTCAGCTTGTTTAGCCAGCTTGCCTGTCTCAATAGTTAGTAATCTATCTCCGACTACACATTCGCAAGGTTGAGATATAATCATAATCCTTCTTTACCTTATTTCCTCAAGCCTAACCTAGCAATAAGGCTACGATAGCGTTCGACATCGCCGTCGTTAACATAAGCTAGCAAGCGCCTTCGGTGCCCTATTAGCTTTAGAAGTCCACGACGGGTATGCTGGTCATGAGGATGTATTTTCAAATGCTCAGCCAGTTGGCTTATCCTCTCGGTAAGCAATGCTATCTGAACATCGGAAGAGCCAGTATCACCCTCGTGAATTCTAAAGTCAGAAATGATAGCTCCCTTCTTTTCTTTATCCAATTTTATGCTCCTTGTTAATATATCTACAAACCAGAATTATAACACAGGCTTAAAATCATTGCACAGACCTTTAGCAATCAGTACATATGGGGTATAATAAAGGCAGCATGACCTCTCAGGTTTTTTACCGCAAATGGCGCCCCCGGACCTTCTCTGAAGTGGTAGGGCAAGAGCATGTTACCCGGACATTATGCCATGCTGTAGACAGTGAGCGAGTAGCTCATGCCTATCTTTTCTGTGGCCCACGAGGCACTGGGAAGACCAGCACCGGACGCATTCTGGCTAAAGCAGTGAACTGTCTTAACTCAGCAGAAGGTGAGCCGTGCAATAACTGTACCATGTGTCAGGCAATTAACGAAGGCAGTGCTCCAGATATTATAGAGATAGATGCAGCCAGCAACAGAGGCATTGATGAGATTCGTGACCTGAGAGAAAGAGTCAATTACGCCCCGAATCTTGCTCGCTACAAGGTCTACATTATAGACGAAGTCCACATGATAACTGGACCAGCTGCTAATGCTTTTCTCAAGACTCTGGAAGAGCCACCTCCTCATGCCATCTTTATTCTGGCAACTACAGAACCACATCACATTTTGCCAACTATCTCGTCACGGTGCCAGCGTTTTGATTTTCGCCGTCTTTCCCAATCAGCAGTGGTTTCTAAGCTCACTTTTGTCTGTGAGAAGGAAGACATTCATATTGAGCCTGAGGCCTTGAAGCTTATTACCAAGGTAACCACCGGCAGCCTTCGCGACGCCGAAAACCTGCTGGAACAGCTAGTTACCTATTACGGACATCAAATTGAGCTTCACCAGGTGCAGGCAATGGTAGGTATTAGCGGAGACTTGCGGATTAAGGAGCTAGCCAAACATATTATCGATAAGGACACCCCCGCCGGCCTTAAAACCATTAACAGCATTAGTAATGATGGACTTGACCTCCGCCAATTTAATGGGGAACTAGTAGACTACCTCCGAGAATTGCTCCTGGCAAAGACCGGCTCTGAAGAGGTGATAGATGTTACTAGCGATGACTTGATTGAGATAAAAAGTCTGGCAGCTAATGCTAGCCTCAATTACTTACTGACAGCGGTTAAGCTGTTCGGCGAAATAGACCTCCGCTTAGATAATTATTCCCCACTGCCTTTAGAGCTAGCCCTGATAGAATGTATCTTATCCGAAAGCGTGGAGGAACAGTTAGCTCATGCTGAGTTAACCGAGCCCAAGCAACCAGCCGAGGTAGCTAGCCCCTCCGCCAAATCGACCAAACCTTCTCCAGAGCCTAAAGCTCCGGCACCAGCCAGAATCGCCGAAACCACGGGCACGGAATCTCCCCAGGATATCGATTACTTGCGCAGCCAATGGAGAGAGTTCATTCAGGCTATGCGTGGAGAAGGCTCCAGGGGCAATTTAGATGCCGTTTTGCGGAGTGCCTGTAAACCTCTAAGCATTGAAGATGGCATTCTAACCGTAGGTTTTTATCACAAGTTCCACAAAGAGTATATCGAAAACCCCAAGTACAAGCATCTAGTGGAAAAGAAGCTGCGAGAGGTCTTTGGACAACCATATAAGTTAAGCTGCGTTATTATCGAAGGCAAAAAAGAGACTAAAACGAGACCGGAAACGGAGATTCCTTTGGTGCAGACGGCTCTAGAAATGGGAGCCAAGATTATTGATGACAAGACTGAAACGGGGGAGAAATGAACAAATTTGCCTTTCGCCAAGCACAAGAACTACAGGCTAAATTAGCCAAAGCCCAGCAAGAGCTGGGCGATATGACCACTGAAGTAAGCTCTGGAGGTGGAGCAATCAAGATAGTAATTGATGGTCAGCAAAAAATCCGCTCGGTGAACATATCGCCAGAGGTCATCAATGCCGAGGATGCCGAGTTCCTGGAGGATTTGGTCATGGCAGCAGTGAATGAAGCTATTCAAAAGTCCCAGGAACTTGCTGCCAGCCAGCTGGGCAAGCTAACCGGTGGGCTTAAAATTCCAGGACTACCATAGGAGGCTAAATCTTTGAACACCAACTTTATGCCTGTTGCCGAGCCGATAGCCAAATTAATCGAAGAGTTCAACAAGTTGCCTGGCATTGGGCCAAAGAGCGCACAACGGCTAACTTACTATTTGCTGCAGGTGCCGGCAGAGAAAGCTGAGGCATTAGCTGAAGCCATCACAGCAGTAAAGGAAAAATTGAGCTTGTGTTCCATTTGCTTTAATATCACTGATTCCGACCCCTGCGTCATCTGCCGTGATGAAGAGCGCGACCACACTAAAATCTGTGTAGTTGAAGAGCCCATAGATATTCTCCCCTTGGAACGCACCAAAAAGTACAAAGGCCTTTACCATGTGCTTCACGGTGTGATTGCGCCATCTGATGGGATAGGTCCCGAGGAACTGAAATTTAAAGAGCTTCTCTCCCGTCTCAACGATGGACTGGTGACTGAAGTAATACTGGCAACCAATCCCAACCTGGAAGGAGAAGCCACTGCCATGTATCTCCAGCGCCTGATTGCCCCCCTGGGTATCCGAATCACCCGGCTTGCCCGTGGCTTGCCCTATGGCGGTGACCTGGAATATGCTGATGATGTTACCCTCAGCCGTGCCTTAGAAGGAAGACAGGAAATGTGACCCGATGACAGCGCCCCGGGTGTACCAAACAGAAGCTATTATTATCAAGCGAATCAAGCTGGGCGAAGCCGATAGAATCCTAACTCTTTACACCCCCGAGCTGGGCAAAATAAAGGCGGTAGCCAAGGGAACACGTCGTCCCAAAAGCAAGTTAGGCGGCCATGTAGAGCTACTTACTCACAGCCTGCTAATGCTAGCCCGAGGCCGCAACCTTGATATCATCACTCAAGCCCAGACGATTGATAACTTCTTGCCACTAAAGGATGACCTGGAGCGTATTTACCGTGGCCTCTATATATCAGAACTTGTCGACTCCTTTACCGCTGAGCATATTGAAAATCGTCGCCTCTTTGACTTATTACTCAATTCTCTGCACCAGTTGTCTCAAGCCCAAAATGGTGAGCTCGTGCTACGCTATTTTGAACTTCGTCTCCTAGACTATATCGGGTACCGTCCCCAGCTACAGAGGTGTGCCAATTGCAGTTCACCGCTCCAGCCAGCAACTAATTTCTTCAGCTCCAGCCAGGGGGGCATCCTCTGCCATGAATGTGCCTATCAAGAGCCAATAGCTCGTCCTCTGTCCTTAAACGCCTTAAAGGTCCTGCGACTGTGGCAGGATTGCGACTATGCCACCGCCAGCCGGGTAAAGACAAACCGGGAGCTATCCTCGGAGCTGGAGCAGGTAATGCGGGAATACATCAAGTATCTTCTGGAGAGACAGCTTAAATCAACCGCCTGGCTGGACAAGCTAAAACAGGAAAGTCACCAGCCAATGTAGTGCAGCCTTTTAAGGCTGCCTTCCTGCTCAGTGCAAGTCACCCGCCCACGGGTGACCGTCCTGCACCTGCAGACAGGCGACTCTCACCTAAAACCATACTGCCATTGCGAGCCGAAGCTACGAGGAACAAAGTGACAAAGCAGTCAGCGAAGCAATCACAACA
>QYPU01000043.1 GCA_007280145.1 Dehalococcoidia bacterium
AAGCTGCCTTGACAGGGTCTTCTTTTGCAATAGTGGCGCTGAGGCTAATGAGGGAGCAATAAAGTTAGCTCGTAGATATGGCAAGCTTCGTCTTGGTGGCGCTCATGAGATTATCACTACCCACAACTCTTTTCATGGGCGAACCCTGGCTATGGTGGCGGCTACAGGGCAGGACAAGTTTCAGGAACCTTATATTCCTCTTCCGGAGGGCTTTATCAATGTTGACTACAACGATGCTGAGGCAATTAAAGTGGCGACTACCACCCGAACTTGTGCTGTAATGGTGGAGCCTATTCAGGGTGAAGGCGGAGTCAACGTGCCAGGCGATGGATATCTTAAGGAGATACGGACTTGGTGTGATGAGAAGGGCATTCTTTTAGTTCTTGACGAGATTCAGACCGGTATTGGTCGAACTGGAACGCTGTTTGCTTACGAACAATTCGGCGTTGAGCCAGATATAATGACTCTAGCTAAAGGACTGGGTAGTGGTGTGCCTATCGGAGCTCTTTTGGCTAAAGAAGGAGCTTCAGTTTTTGTTCCTGGGGAGCATGGCAGTACTTTTGGTGGTAATCCCTTGGTTTGTGCTGCCAGCTTGGCCACTTTGAAATTCATCATTGATAATGATATCCCTGGAAAGGTTATGCAGGTGGGGCAATATTTTGTAGATGGATTGAAAAAGCTGAAGGCAAGGTTCGATTTCATTGCCGGGGTAAGAGGTCGCGGACTGTTATTAGCCCTAGGCTTTACTAGTGATATAGCTGAAGAAGTAATGCTAGCGTGCTTAAGGGAAGGGCTGCTGGTTAATTGTGTAAAGCCTGATGCTTTGCGGTTCATGCCACCACTTATTATTACCGAGAAAGACATCGATGAGGCGCTGGATATTTTAGGAGTAATTTTCAGCCGGAGGTTATGACAATGGCAGAGAAGGTGATGCTGGCCTATAGTGGTGGTCTGGATACTTCAGCAGCTATCAAATGGCTGGCGGATAAGTACAAGATGGGGTTTATTGCTCTCACTATAGACATAGGTGGTCTAGAGGGAGCTCCTGGCCATTCAACAAAAGGCGCTGAAGATAGGAGCAGTCAAGGCATTGACGCTAGATACAAGAAAAATGTTTGGGCTATGCGAAAGGTTTGCTCGAACTGAGACCAGCAAGTTGTTCTATAGATTTTCATGCCAAATAAATGGAGGAGGAGTTGAAAAATGGCTTACAATCTCAGGAACAGGAGCTTTTTAAAGCTACTGGATTTCTCGCCGCAAGATATCCGATTTTTGCTGGATCTTGCTGCGGAGTTGAAAAGAGCGAAGTATGCGGGAACCGAGCAGCCGAGGATGCTCGGGAAGAATATAGTTTTGATTTTCGAAAAGGCTTCTACAAGAACCAGGTGTGCTTTTGAAGCCGCTGCCTATGACCAGGGGGCAAGGGTAACATATCTGGACCCGGCGAGCTCGCAGTTAGGGAAGAAAGAGTCCTTGAAAGACACAGCCCGCGTGCTGGGCAGGATGTACGACGGAATTGAGTACCGCGGATTCGGACAGGACATTGTAGAGACGCTTGCCGAATATTCAAACGTACCTGTTTGGAACGGCCTTACCAACGAGTTTCATCCCACCCAAGTGCTGGCGGACATTTTTACCATAATGGAGCATACCGACAAACCTTTAAGCCAGGTAAAGCTGGCATATTTAGGGGATGCCAGATTCAATATGGGAAACTCGCTCCTCGTCGGTACGGCGAAAATGGGAATGGATTTCCGCTGTGTTGCTCCAGAGGGTCTGCGGCCTAACAAAGAGCTGGTGCGAAAGGCAGAGGAAATCGCCAGAGCGACAGGGGCTCGGATAAAGATAACGAGCAACCTGGAAGAGGGGGTAGAGGATTGCGATTTTCTTTATACCGATGTTTGGGTCTCCATGGGTGAGCCAGACGAAGTCTGGAAAGAAAGAATAGAGCTTCTAAAACCGTACCAGGTAAATAAAGAGATGCTGAAAATGACGGGCAACCTGAAAGTGAAGTTCATGCACTGCCTGCCCTCGTTCCATAATCGGGAGACGACCGTCGGGGAGGATATGTATAAGAAGTTCGGTCTGGAGAGCATGGAAGTCACCGAGGATGTTTTTGAATCGGAAGCATCCATAGTATTCGACGAGGCCGAAAACAGACTTCACACCATAAAAGCGGTAATGGTGGCAACGCTGGGGTCATAGTTGGCGAAAGCCAATTTGCATTAAATCTATATTTTTTGAGTCTGCCAAACTTTGGCGAGTATAGCCATTCGAACCGGGACCCCATATCCAGCCTGCTCAAGCATTTTTACCCGCGGTAGGTTTTCTATTTCTTGACGAATTTCTTGTTCCTCTCCATCAACTGGCATAGGATGGCAGAAAAAGGTTCCTTTTTGCTCGCTTATTTTATAAACTTCTTCAGTCACGACAAAGTTATCTCTGTTTCGCTGGTAAGCTAAAAGGAGCGCTTTGTCTTTTATTCGATTCTTTTGGACTCGAACCACATAACAAATATCACTCTCTCGGACTACTTCTTTAATATCTGAGGCTTCTTCAAATTCAATCCCTTTTTGAGATAAATAAGACTTCAATTCCGGTCTTATTTCTAATCCTTCAGGAGCAACAAAAACCATTTTTACTCCCGGATATTGGCTGAGCAAAAAAGCCTCAGAGTTAACTACTCGGGAAAACTTTAAATCCCCAACAAAAGAGATGGTAAAATGGTCCAATCTTCCCAAGAGCTTTTCAAACGTATAAGCATCTAGCAAAGCTTGAGTAGGATGTTCGTCAGACCCAGAGCCGGCATTAATTATCGGTACCCCTGAGACTCTAGCTGCCCTATCTGCTGCGCCGTTTTCTGGATGGCGCAAGATAATGATGTCTGCGTATCGTAAATGGCCTTGGGCCACCCCGCTGATCACTTTGATGGTATGCTCCAGACTTTCGCCCTTAGCGGCTGAGGAAAATTGAGCAGCATTTTCTGTACTGATGACAGTTGCTCCCAGGAGAAAGGCAGCTCTCTCAAAAGAGAAACGAGTCCTGGTGCTTTCTTCATAAAAAAGACTACAAAGAGTCACACCCTTCAGATTCTCAAAGTGTCTTACGCCTGCTTTAAGTGATTGATTAAAGCTTTCAGCCTCTGTGAGCAACTCTGTAACTATCGATGGCGTGAGCTGCTCGGCCTTAATTAGATGGTAAAGCCTTTCCATATTTCTCCTTAAATTTGAACCTTTCCATGGCTTAGTTTATCATATACCGCAGTCTCTGGTTAGTGCAACCTGTTAGATTTAACCCGGCACTTCTTATACGGGCTAACTAGAGTTTCACTGCGATAGAAATGTTGAGTAATCTCAAGAGTTATCTCCTGGCATCATCGCAGTTCGGGGCTTTTTCTTGCCGTTTTGAGGGAGAAAGTGATGCTTACAAGCAGTCGAAGGTGTTAATCCTTGGGATTCCTTTACGGGGCTACATCATGCCAGCCTAGCACCAGAATGGGCCCTTCTTTGATTGGGGTAACAAGCGCAGGAGTTCCCCCAGGATACACCATAACGTACCAGCAATAGAGTTTTTCAAGAAGCTTGGGTTTAAATCGAAGAGAAAAGAAGAGCTCCCGTCTAAGATATGGGATGAATGCAGCCGCTGTCCGAAGTACTTTCAATGCGATGAGATAGGGCTCATCCTGGAATACAGCCAAAGGGTTGAGGTCGAAATGTAGCGCGGTCATCAGTTCCCTACACAAGGCGTACGATGTCCTTGAACACAGAACCGGGAGACCCACATCGTTTCGCAAAATGCAGGTCACCTGGTGGCGACGCTGAAAAGCTGTCTAAAGCAAAAGTTCTCCGACCTCGCGAACTGAATTGAAGATATAGTCCGGAGTGACGGGCGATTCCAAATCGCTTTCACGGAACTCACCCGTTTTCACAAGCGCTGTCTTCAGTCCCACGTTTCGGGCCCCAAGAATATCTGTGCTGCTCTTGTTTGCTACCGTCAGTATCGTGTTCCTGGAAGGAGGAATACATGGTCACAACTGGCATGACCTGCTGACCATAACTGGTAAGAAGGCGCAAAGTACCAACTGATATAGTTATGCCTTAAGTCTGTTAGCTGTCTGCGATTACTATGCTTACTTTTTATACTTGGCTATAGCATCCAGCATTGCTTCCAGTTTCACCCTACCACCAGCCTGGAGATATTCAATCGCCGTTAATGAAGCTTCGTGTTCCTCGAGGCTGGTCCCGGCGCAGCATTCCTCAACGACACGTATGCGGTAATCGCGCTGGTGGGCCTCGGCCGAGGTGTAATGAACACAAACATTGGTAGCATCGCCCACGATGATGAGTGTATCTCCAGCCATAACTCCCAAACCATTGAGCAGCAATTCCAGGTCAGTCTTCAGGAAGGCACTATATCTCGGTTTTTTAATCACGTAATCGCCCTGCTCAATCTTAAGTTCCTTGACTATCTTGACTCCTTCGGTGCCTTCCATGCAATGATATGATTCAGCCCCGTCGAGTTCCCTGCCGAAGTCTATTTTTTCCTTACGATGGAACTCTTGGGTGAAGATGACAGGTATCCCCGCCTTGCGGCCAGCATCAGTAAGCCGATTTATCCTGGGTACCATGTCTCGGCCACCAACACAAGGGATGGCCCCGTCTTCTTTAATAAAGTCGTACTGGACATCAATTACCAGTATGGCTGCTTTCCCTTCAATCATTTCAACCATAGTTAACCCTCCATCCTAGAATTAGTCTCCTACTCTTATTCCATCTATTAAGTAAAACCTGAACGGGCAATCTCTACCGGTGCGGCAAATCCCGCCCGCCAGATCATTTGTTTAAGGACACAAACAAGCCTTATGAGACGGTCCGCTCGTTATTTTTTGTAATTGGCAATGGCAGCCATCATATCGTCCATCTTGACCCTGCCACCCGCTTGCATGTATTCAAATGTCTTCAGCATACCTTCGCGTTCTTCGGGCGTGAATCCAGGGAGACAAGCGGCGGCTTCATCAACGACACGAACCCGGTAATCACGCTGGTGGGCATCGGCCGTGCTAAGGGTTAGACACAGCGGCACCGCAACACCACAGAAAATCAATGTATCTCCAGGTAATATACCTAGCCCATTAAGAAGAATAGCTAAGTCTGTATACAAAAAGGCACTATACCTCGGCTTAGTGAGAACATAGTCATTCTTCTCGACGTTCATTTTCGGGGCTAGCTGAACTCCCCAGGTACCCTCGACGCAGTGGCAAGGCTCGGCACCGTCGAGTTCGCGGCCGAAGTCTATCTCTTCCTTACGGTGGAACTCCTGGGTGAAGATGACCGGTGCGCCTGCTTTTCGAGCAGCTTCCGTGATGCGGTTCACTTGAGGTATGATGTCTGGTCCTCCTTCGCAGTACAACGACCCTTTTGGGTCAACGAATTCATTTTGCACGTCAATAACCAATACGGCTAGTTTTCCTTCAATGGTCTTGACCATATCCTCTCTCCTCCTACTTCAATAGACTATGTACCTGCAGCTACCATTATTGCTCTTACGATGATGCCTATCACCATACCAGCGAAGGGATTGATCGTAGCTGCCGTAATGCCGGCTGTTACTGCGCCTGCCACCGGTTCTTCCAGCATGAATGGTGCATTTTCCGGAATAACTATAAGCAGAGAAATGGTCATCAGGAAGCCGCATACGGCCTGTGTCGGTACCCATCTAGTCATCCATGGAATTACACCGGTGAGACATAGCACCCCCATTATAGCCAGCATCAAGGCTCCGGCGTAGACCGGGTGTGGCGCCGTTACATGACCAGCTATAATCGGTTCGAGATTAGCTCCGCCAAACATTCCACTGAAAATGGAGGCTAGCCCTGACGTAATGTTTACCTGATCCGGGTTCATTGTAGTCCCGGACAACATTGCATCCACGCCGCCATAGGCTATGCTGGTACCACATCGAAGAGCAAGTATGCCCAGGGCAGCAATAATGACGTTGCGGTTCAGGAAATATTTGAGGTCATGGAACGACCGCGGCAAGAACCTGACCTTTTCTATCTCTGGATTAGAACCTATCGGTTCCGCTGGAATCCATCTTGCGGCTATAATACTCAAGCCCACACTGGCAACCAGTGCCCAGAGCAGGTCTCCCCAAACGAGGAATACAATGTAAGCAGCTAAAACTGATATGGCGCCGATTTTCCAGTTTTCTTTAAAGATCTCTATGGAGACAATAGCCAAGATGAGACCGGCTCCCACCAGCAAGCCGCCCTGAATGCCTGTACCGATAAAGGAGACGATGGAGTCGAAAACCCCGACGGCTCCTAGAATGGCGCCAACTATGCCAGACAGCATGACGGCATAACACATTGTCTTCCAGTCCCCTTTACTTAGGCGGGAAACAACAGTAAGTCCTTCAACCTGAAAAGAGACTGGAACCACTGAATTGAATATCAGCATGAAAGCCGCCCCTATCAGAAAGCCTATGCCTGTCGGTACAATGGCAAAGCCCAAAGTCAAAGCTACGAAGCCCTCAGTTATAGGATCAGCCACGCTGGCTAAGGCCGCTAAGATATCTTGCAAGATTTCCAAAGCCTCTACCCCCTTTCATTAATCGTTTTGCATTCTTGACCAGGGTCATATGGGAACACCAGAAGCCCTGCCCCCAATTCAACGTATTTACATTGGTACCACCCCCTTTAGCCGAATACTCGCCGTACCGTGGCTAAGGTCAATCCTTCTGTAGTGCTGGTACACCCTTGGTTGTTTTGGCCATGGTTTTGGAGTTGCTTATGTAAGCTTATATGCTTATCTCTCTGTTTGTCAATAGCGCGTTGTGCTTGTCTGGCCAACCGTTAGTCGGCTCTATGCAGGAATTCCCAAAATGAATGGTCAATGCTTGAAAGGTAGACTCTACTGGCGCATTGCTCTGTTAAGGAGAGGTAAGCGAGTCGATAACAGGTCTCAATTACACAAAGGTTCGCAAATGGCTCGAGGGGTTATTGCCGCTGGTCGTTTGGTCTAAAGGAAAAGTTCTCCTACCTCGCAAACCGAATCGAATATATAGTCCGGAGTGACGGGCGATTCCAAATCGCTTTCCCGGAACTCACCCGTTTTCACAAGCGCTGTCTTCAGTCCCACGTTTCGGGCCCCAAGAATATCTG
>QYPU01000047.1 GCA_007280145.1 Dehalococcoidia bacterium
ACAACTTGAGAATATCGCTTAGGCAGGTGCTCTATGAAAACGCTTTCAGTTATAGGAATAGGCAAACTGGGACTTCCCTTAGCAGCTTACTATTCGCATAGAGGTTACAAGGTCATCGGCGTTGACGTAAATCCAGCCACCATAGAAGCCGTCAACACCTGGGGAATGTCGGCCAAAAGAAAGGCGGAAAAATAATGAAGATACTGGCCATAGTCTCCACTATTGACCTCAAAAATAAGCTTGGCTGTACACCTGCCTGGTGGCAACTATTGAAAGCTCTACATGAAATAGGGAATGAGGTTATTGTTATTCCATACTTGGGTAAGCCTGTAGAAAGCCTGTGGTGGAGAACCTATGACAACCCATGCAGCAAAGAAAGCACCATTTACAATTCTTATCTAGAAAGCAAAAAGAGCAGTGGGAAATCACCCAGCCAAAAGACTTTACTTTCGCCTATTGCCACACAAATCATAAAACATTATATTAAGCCGAAGTGGGAAAGGCATCTGGTGCACATTTTACAAAAGGAGAGGGACATCGACCTTCTCCTGCTAATGAGTATACCTCTAAACCATATTAGCGGAATCCCCTCAAGAATCAAACAGGAGTTCCGAATCCCTGTAGCTTACTACGATGGTGACATGCCCACTATTCTGCCAAAGTATACAGTCAGCCGGGGCTTTAAATTTAATTACTACGAGGGGGCCGACCCTTCCGAGTATGATGCCTTTTTCACAAACTCCAAAGGATGTATACCTGATTTAGAAGCCATCGGAGCTAAGAATGTCCACCCACTATACTATGGCATCGACCCTGAGTTGGTCGCACCTGTTGAAATTGAAAAGGATATAGATATCTCCTTTTTCGGCTATGGCAGCGACTTCCGCGAGGAGTGGATGGAGAAAATGATTACGATTCCCAGCCGAGAGATGCCAGAGGTAAGTTTTGCGGTTGCCGGCGGGAATTTTGCAATTGATTTAGGCAACGCAAAGATAATAGGCGACCTTTCCTATAGCCAATGGAGGCAATTTTGCTGCCGGAGTAAAATAAACCTCAACATCACCAGATGGTCGCACACTAATGTTTACGCCTCTTCAACATCCAGACCCTTTGAGCTAGCTGCGTTCGGTAGCTGCATCGTTTCGCAGCCATACAGCGGGATAGAAGAGTGGTTTGAGGTAGGAAAGGAACTTCTCGTGGTCAATAGCGAAAGCGAAGCGATAGAAACATACAAACGCTTGTTGAACAATGACCGGGAAAGGGAGGAAATGAGTAATAGAGCAAGGGAACGAGTCCTGAAAGCCCATACCTTCAAACACAGGGCAGTCGAGTTAACAGCTATTATAGAAAGGGTGAAGCAGCAATACTAACGACTGGTAGCAATAAGGGAGTAGAACTTGTTTTTCACAAGGGACTTGTATAAAATCACCAGGAGAAGGGCTTCTGCCGACAAAGCACGAAAAGTCTTAGGTTACGAATCAAAGATGAAGATAAAAGATGGTATCAACAAAGCATATGACTGGATTTTGGAAAATCGTGATAGAATAGAAAGAGATGCCAGATTTTAATAGGAGCACCACCGAAGGCTCGCTGGGACACAGAAGGATTCATTAAAGGAGGATTTTCTGATGCCTGAGAAGACCTATACTGCTGTAATCCGCAAAAGCAGATTAGAATATGTAGCCATCTGCCTGGAAATAAATGTTTCTGCCCGGGGGGTTGATATACCAGAGGTGGAACAGAACTTGAAGAACGCGATAAATGACTACCTCGAACATTTAAAGGAATGCCCTGATACAGAGGTAGCCTCTCTTTCAACAGAGGAACTTATAGAATTCTTGAAGGATACGGAGCCAGTGTGGCACAAAAAGCCCCCGGGAGGGTTTCCGCTAAAGCCCTTAGAAATACACGAGGTCCCTGTGTATGTCTAGGAAAATTCCCTCCATATCCAGCAGGAAATTATGTAGGTTGCTGGAGCGAGGAGGGGCAGTTTTTGTGAGGCAAGGAAGTACAGACCATGCTATCTATTCCAGAATAGTTACTGGTAAAAGGTATTCAGCCCCCGTGCAGGTGGGTAAGAAATCACTGGACCCTATTTACTGCAAACGCATATTCAAACAGTTGAAATTTGCTGACGAAGAAATAGAGAAACTACTGAAATGAGGGACAAGTATAGCCAACATGGTCAATGAAATCACCAGCAATCCCAACGGGGGCAAGTTCGTTGCTCGAAGAGATAGAAGCATGTGCCAAATTCTAACTACCAACAGGAAAACTTAGAACTTAGAACCTTGAACCTTACACGTTGAACCCTGAACATTGGTTCGACTGGATTGTGGAAAATCACGAGTTTGAAGCGATGAAAGTATTGATAACTGGTGGCTCTGGTTTTATAGGGACTAACCTCGTGGCATTCTATCTGTCTCGGGAAGTAGAGGTCAGTAACTTGGATATCGTTGCTCCAAGAAACTCGGAACATGAACGTTACTGGAAACAAGTTGATCTTCTAGACAGGGAACGTTTACAGAATGAGATTCATGCTTTTTCGCCAACCCACATTTTCCAATTGGCTGCACGTACCGACCTAGATGAAACAAGCAATATAAACCGCTATGCTGCGAACATTCAAGGAGTCGCAAACTTGCTTGCTGCGACGAAGAGCTTACCTAGTTTAGAAAGGATTATCTTTGCATCAAGTTTGCTTGTCTGTAAAAATGGTTACCAGCCCCGGAGTGAGACCGATTACTGCCCAAACACTTTGTATGGTGAGAGCAAAGTTCTTACTGAGAAAATAGTGCGGGGGGCAGAGGATATACCTTACTCATGGGTAATTGTCCGCCCTACCTCTATATGGGGGCCTTGGTTCGGACCACCCTATAAAACCCTCTTTCGGTTAATAGCCAAGGGGATCTATGTTCATCCCTGTAGCATTTGCATTAATCAATCATTAGGTTTTGTCGGAAACACTGTCTATCAATTACACAAACTGATGGAAGCACCGGATGAAAAGGTACACCACGAAACATTTTATTTGGCAGATTATCCACCTATGAATATACGGACCTGGACAAATCTTATTCAGAAAACACTGAAGGCGAAGAGAATACGCGAAGTACCAATCTGGGTTTTGAGGATACTTGCCATATTAGGTGATTTAGCCAAATTGGCGGGGTGGAAAAATCCGCCGCTATCGAGTTTTCGGTTGAATAACCTGTTAACTAATTCTATATATGATTTGGATCCAATCGTGGTTGGCGAACTCCCGTACACATTAGAAGAAGCTGTCCAAATAACAGTCGATTGGTTATACAAAAATGGTGAGATTTCCCATCGAGAGAATTTCACTCATACCTTTCAATAGCGATGTCGCTGCAAAGTTTATATTTGATTCCAAGCTCACTCCTCTAATCTATAAGGTAGCTGGCTTATTGAGGTCATCGAAAGACCATACCTTTCGGCATCGAGGAAAAGAGTTGCTTAATGTAATTAGCGAGCTAAAATAGCAGAAGAGCGTGAATACTCATGAGTAAGAGCCTAACTGGTTTGGGAATTCACGATGGATGTTGCTCATGTACTAATAATAGTGTTATTTATGTCGATAAATCGGAGGAGGTTATTGTCAAGGCAATTAAATTAGTTACAGTGAAAACCTTGTAGAGCTTGCCGCCAAAGCCAGGAGCTTTGTTGAAAGGTATATTTGGGACAATATCACTAATGAACTCGAAAAAAATCTTGGAAGTTGTAAAGAAGAATAAATGAAGATTATTCGCATTGTGGACGGTTATGCTTACCCGAGTATGGTAGGGCCGAATGTATTTATTAATGTTCTGTCAACTGAATTGGCCAAGCGGGGGCATCAGTGCATTGTCTACTCAACCATAACCGGCAATGAGGCATTAGTTACCGGTGAAATTAACGGCTACCTGGTAAAAAACTATAAAGCTTCCTTCAGGCTCTGGACCTTCCCAGTTAGCATAAAGCTCATAATTGATGTTCTAAGGGAGAGGCCTGATGTTATCCATGTGCATGGCTATCGCTCCTTTCACTCAGAGTTTGCCGCCTGGCTGAGCATACTCAAGAAGGTTCCTTATGTGCTCAGCCCTCACGGCAGCTTGCTAAGCTACACATATATTGCTCCTACTAGGCTGAACAAGGTCTTACACATTCTGTATGATGCACTAACGCTTAAGTGTGCCTTGAGAAAAGCGGCCTGCATCGCTGTAACCAGCAACCGAGAGGCCGAGGAGGCTTTACAAATAGGGATACCTCAAGATAAGATAAGGGTAATGCCCCATGCTGAAAAATTAGCTGGTATAGCTGTGCCTCTGACTTCGTCCCAGCCTGCCCATAGAATTCTAGCTGTTGGCAGGGTTGACCCTCGGCAAAACTGGGATACATTGATTAAGGCTTTCGCTCTGGTATTAAAGCAGGTGCCTGATGCCGAGTTAACTATTGTTGGTCTCTCATCATTTAGTCACACATCCATAGGCTTTAAGACCGATTACCAACGGAAATTACTAGAATTATGCCACGAGCTTAATGTGAGGGATAGAGTTATATTCACGGGGCCGCTTTATGGGGAAGAACTTAAGAAAGCATATGCTTCCAGTGGAATATTTGTTTTCCTTTTCATTAGTCCTTATGGTAATTATGGGCGAACTCCCATAGAAGCAGCAGCTTATGGCAAGCCAGTTATAAGCACACCGGTTGGAATTGTCCCCGACCTGGTTGGAAATGATGAAGGTGGTTTCCTTGTCGACCCTTATGACACCTCTGGAATTACCCAGGCTATTGTAGCTTTGCTTTCGAATGCAACTCTTTATCGGGCAAAGCAAAAGGCGATACTGAAAAGGGTTAAGAAATTCCTCAATGTGAAACGGATGGTCGATGGATATGAAAAGTTGTATGAGGAAGTAATTAAACTCTAATATAGAGTTCCCGGTAATGAAACCTTGGGGTGAGACTTCAAACAGGCTGGTCAATTGGTGATTCCACCTAACGATTGGGAAATCAAAAACTGTCTGTGTTTAGCACTGGCTATCTTATTAGCCACACTTGGACTGATTGGGCTGGCTGGTTTAGGTTTCAACATCCCTGCCTTAAGGCAAATTATCGGCTTTGTCTTCCTCACCTTCGTCCCTGGCATCCTACTCCTCAGAATCCTCAGAATCCACAATATAGGCATAATAGAATGCCTTGTCTATTCAGTTGGCTTGAGCCTTGCTTTTGTTATGTTCAGTGGGGCACTTATCAATTTCGTTCTGCCATTCATGGATGTTTCCAACCCAATTTCACTCACGCCGGTAACCGTCACCTTAGCTGTATTCACGCTCATGTTGATGGCTGTTGCCTATATGCGAGATAGAGCCTTTATAGGCCCGGAGGAGACAGCACCAGGGAAGAAACTACATTTGCCACCGGTGCTGTTTCTAATTCTGCTCCTTTTACTGACGGTGCTCGGCGTAGCCGTAATCGATGCCTATCAAAATAATATCCTGCTTCTCATCTGTGTAGTTGCTATAGCTGGGGTTGTTGGTCTGGCTGCCTTTGGCAAGTTTATTCAACCAGGGATATATCCACTGGCTATATTCATAATAGGCCTTTGCCTTCTGTATCAGACAACGCTGATATCGCCCCACCTGATAGGCACTGACATTCATAAAGAGTATTACTTCTATCGGCTGGTGGCTGACGGCGGCTTCTGGGATGCTTCTATTCCAAGCACAGTCAATTCATGCCCTAGTATCGTAATATTGGCGCCAGTTTACTCTCTGCTGCTCAATATCGATGGCGTATGGATGTTCAAGGCTATTTATCCTCTCCTCTTTTCCCTGGTACCGCTAATCCTGTTCCATATTTTCAGTCAGCAAATGAGCCAAAGGAAAGCCTTTCTGGCTGCCTTTTTCTTTATGGCTGTGCCTACCTTTTCCCTGGAGATGATTGCCTTATGCCGGCAGCAGATTGCTGAGCTTTTCTTGGCGCTGGTTATACTGCTTCTGGTGGATAGGAGGCTTAATTTGGGCCCAAGGCTTGCCCTGGCCAGTATCTTTGCCATGTCGATAGTCGTTTCCCACTACGCATTGGGCTTTATCGGCTTCATTTACATGGGGGCCTTCTTGCCATTGGTGTTCGTAATAAGAAGCGGCATTTTTCAGAAAGCATGGGGCTGGCTGACCAAAAAATTTGGCGGCCTACCCCGAAGCCTGACAACGCGGGGAGCTATGCCGGCAAAAGCACTGGTAATAGTGGTAGCTATTTACTTTATCTCCGGCTTCGCCTGGTATGGAGCTATCGCCTCGGGAACAAACCTCAATCTGCTGAGTAGGCTCTGGACGAGTCAAACAACGACTATCATTACTGGGTTTAGTGAGCTAGTACCTGAGCCAACTGAGCCAACTAAGCCAACTGAGCCAACTAAGCCAACTAAGCCAACTGAGCCAACTGAGCCAACTAAGCCAACTGAGCCAACTAAGCCAACTGAGCCAACTGGGCCAACTGGGCCAACTGAGCCAACTGGGCCAACTGGGCCAACTGAGCTGCCCACTTTCTTTCGGTTTGACCAGCGTGATGTTCTGATACAGACCGCCTTAGGGCTTGATTTCCCCCAGGCATCACCACAAGGGAAGGGTTTTAGAATCCTGCAATACATTACCCAGCTCTTTCTAATTATCGGCTGTCTCAGGCTTATCTTCAGGCCAAGACACCTGAGATTTACCGCCGAGTACATTGCTCTGAGTGTAGTAAGCGCCCTGTTAATATTAGCCTGTATTTTCTTGCCTGCTTTTGCCAATTTGCTCAATACCACGCGAATGTATCACATTACCTTGATTACACTGGCACCTTTTTGCATCCTGGGTGGTGAGGGCATCTGGCTGGGAGCAAGCTCCTTGTGGCGCAAAATAAGACATGTAGCGCCAGGAATGTCACTGCCCACCGAAGCTGCGGGGAACGAAGTGACGAAGCAGGCAGCGAAGCAATCCAGCCTCGCCGATGCTGAGGACAATCAAACCTTCCTCAGATTCATGGCTCTAGCCATCCTCATACCCTACTTCCTGTTCACCTCAGGCTTTATCTACGAGGTCACCGGGCAGGAGGTTACCGATAAGGTTGATACTCCCTATTCCTTCGCCCTTAGCAGCCACCGTCTGGCTTTGACTGGCAATCTCTACTGGCGGGATGAAGCTGGTGCTGACTGGTTAGCGCCAAACATCGACGACGAATCTATTCTTCTTGCTGACGCAGGTGGTTACCTGTTTCTCTCCGGACGGCCTGAGTTTTACAATCGGATACATTCGTTGGGTTTGGTAAACCTGAATGAAGGTATGTATGCATTTCTCACGAGCTGGAATATAGAGAAGCAGGAAATTAGCGGTAGTATTGGAATCGGTCTAAGGCACTCACTCAGCTTTGATGAGTTAGGGCTTCATGATGTTATTGAAAGTAAAAGCAGAATTTACAACAACGGTGGGGCACAGATATTGGCACCTTGAGTGGAAAGAGTGACCTACCCCCTCAGCCACATTGTTGTATACACATATACACTATACTCGATAATAAACCAGTTCATGTAAATCAACCTTTTTTAATTAAATATTCTGTAAACGAATCTTAGAAGTCCGTAGCATTTAATCTCAGATTTATAATCGAAGTGACTCTTAACAGGGAGACTCATTATTCTTTCAAATTCTTCGTCTGTAAGTTCTAACTTTTTAAGAACATACTCCTTATCTTTTTTCAAGTCTTCCTCAGTATAAGGGTCTTCTTGCATTTCTTCTAACGCATCTTCTCTCGTAATTTGGCCAGAATAAATCAAAGATGACAAATGGGCTTTTCTTTTATCGATGTTATATTTCCGTGGCAAAATATATGCCTGATAGAAACGAGTAAATATAGATTCATAATGCTTACCACCGTAATCTTCCCAACCGAGCTCTTGGGCAATGAGCTTTTTGGCATCCCTTTTAACATAAGGAACATAATTCAAAATTCCTACAGACTTGATGTTCTTAATGGACTGATAATATAGTAGCTTGCGAATACCTAATGTAGGGAAAGTCTTTAATTCGACTGTACCAAATTGATTATGGATATCCCTTAAATTCGTTAAATCATTTTGATAGTGAAGCCATTTCCTGGGCATTATGCTCTCAGTCACAATATTAAAACCAGGTAAAATATACTTAATACCTCTTTCATTAGCGGTTTTATACAAAATAGCTGTTATTGCGTGGTCTGTAGCAGCTTCTGTATCAACAACAGATGATTTCAAATATGCTAGTTGCAAATCTCTAAACTCTCCCCAATCAACTACATAGGTGTACAAGTCAAGGCCAAGCTTTTTTACGACATTCTCAATATTCCTTATTGATATCTCCGTATCCCACCCATTGTCAAGATGAATAGCCAAAGGTCTTAATCCCAGTTTTTTTGCTATATATACAGCATATGTACTATCCACACCGCCACTAAGCCCCATAATGCAGTCATATTCTTGACCTTTGCCTCGTTGTTTGATTTTATCAACTATTTTATTGAGCCTCCGCTCTCCCTCTTTGCCTGTAAAAACATATCTTCTTACTAACTTATCGTACTCTCTACAATGATTACAGACTCCATTCGCGTCAAACTTTATATCAGGATCCGTTGTGTCCATAATACATCTAGCGCAGATTTTGTATTTCGTCGACATTATACCCCCTTGTTCTGCAACATCACTGCAGTATTGAACCGATATAGTATACCATTTGAAAAGGAGTATTTCACAGCGCAGACATGTAGCGCGCAGGGCTAAAGCCCTGCCCCACGCCCATCAACCACCCAGGCAGCCTTAAAAGACTGCGCTACATGCGAAAACAGTCGACAGTCAGCAAATGTATCACTGAGCATATGAACGAGTACAATCAGATGAATAATGGTGAGCTTTATGCTAAACTGACTGTGGCCAACTTCAGTTTACAGGGGTATAAGGTATGCGTATATGTTACATCGCTGATGGTCGTACCATTAGCATTCATCCTCAAAGGTGGTTAAATTACTTTGCCCAAAAAGGGCATGAAGTCCATCTGATTTCCCCTCTGCCAGGAGAGGGATTCGCCAAAGGCGTCCAGCTTCACCTCCTGGTTAGGCTTCTGCCCCAAATATGGCCAGTAACCAGATATTTGAATGGCTTGCTGTGGCTGGCTCAAGCTCGAAGACTGGTGAAAAAGATAAAGCCGGATATCCTTGATGCTCACTATGTCACGGTAAACGGTTACCTGGCAGTTGCCTCCGGTTTTCACCCCCTCGTTTTAAGTGTCTGGGGAAGCGACATACTGATTGACCCACAGCGAAACTTCCTCTTTAAGGCTGCTACCAAATATTCACTGAAAAGAGCTGATGTAGTAACTTGTGATGCAGAACACATAGTTGAGGAGCTAGTAAAACATGGGGCTCCACAGGAGAAAGTTAGGCTTATCCATTTTGGTACCGATACCCGCAAATTTAAACCGGGACAAAAGAGCGAGAAGCTCAAAGGGGAATTGGGAATTCTAGACTCGACGGCGGTGATAAGCTTGAGAAGCCTTAAACCAATCTACGATGTTGAGTCTCTAATCAAGGCGATACCATTGGTGCTAGAAGAAATTCCTGAGGCAAAATTCATTATCGCCGGTGAAGGCGAAGAGAGGCAATACCTGGAAAATCTAGCCGCATCGCTAGGGGTTTCAACCAGTATTAGATTCGTGGGTATGATTGCAAATGATGAACTTCCCCAATATCTGACCTCGTCTGATGTCTATGTTTCCACTTCACTATCAGACGCCGGGCTTGCTTCCAGTACAGCGGAGGCGATGGCTTGCGGATTGCCGGTGGTAATTACCGATTTTGGAGACAATAGGAAATGGGTGGAAGACGGGGTCAACGGATTTATAGTTCCTTTAAGAGAGCCTGAAGCCCTGGCTTCAAGAATCACATATCTTCTGCACAATGAAAGTGATAGAATAAAATTTGGGCAGGCTAGTCGGCAAATAATTGAAGAGAGAAACAACTATGATAAGGAAATGGGGAAAGTCGAGAAATTCTATGAAGAACTGATTGTGAGGTGTAAGAAATGAAAATCTTGATAACTGGCGGCGCAGGATTCATCGGCAGCCACCTGTGTGACAAATACACTAAGGAAGGGCACACTGTGCTCTGCCTGGATAATTTTATGAGCGGAAACCTGATAAATATCAGACACCTGCTGGATTACCGCAATTTCAAATTGGTAAAGGGCGATATCAGGGACTTTGATCTGCTGGAAAAGCTTATGCGTGATGTCGATGTCGTATTTCATCTGGCAGCCCAGATTCATGTGGATAGGTCTTATATTGAACCTCGACTCACTTACGATACAAATGTGATGGGAACGCAAAATATTCTAGAAGTAGCCAGGATGTATGATGCTAAGAAAGTGATTTACGCTTCTACAAGCGAAGTATATGGTTCTGCGCAATATGCCCCGATAGATGAGAAGCATCCCTTAAGTGCTCCGCATCCTTACGGGGCGAGCAAAATCGCTGCTGATAGGATGTGCTATGCATACATCCAGACCTACGGCATGAATATCTCTATACTGAGATTGTTCAATGTTTTTGGTTCCCGGCAGAGGGATTTCGGATATGGTGGCGTCATATCCATATTTACCAGGAGAGCCTTGAGCAACATATCTCCTATTATATATGGAGATGGTTTGCAAACAAGGGATTATACCTATATAGAGGATGCTATCAGAGCTTATGATTTAGTCTTGAATCATGAGGAGCCGATACCAGAGCCCGTCAATTTTGGGAGCGGCAGGGAAGTATCTATACTCGACTTAGCTAATATGATTATTGATTTATGCGGTAAAAGTGGGGATATTAAGCCTGTCCATGTGGAGCCGAGAATCGGAGAGGTTGAAAGGTTGATTGCTGATGCAACAAAAGCAAAGAATCTTCTGGGATGGGAACCTGAATGTAGCTTGAAAGAAGGATTGAGGGCATTTGTTCAGTGGTATAGGAATTATGGATTCGAGGAGAGGCTCAAAATTGAGTGAGAGCGTAAACAATCAGAAAAAAGGGGGCAGGCATGAGAACAAATGTGAAGCTTGAGGGCGGATTTAGAACCAAGGCAGAACAGGAAGTAGGAAAGAAAATCGAAGAGGCTTTTGTGAGATGCCCCGACAGTGTGGAGACAAAATTGGAGAGTTTTACCAAGTATGTGCGACGGCAAAGCTTAACTCGCTTTTTGGCTCAATATGAACTTTTTAAGCAGGTTTTAGATGTTAAAGGTTCAATCATTGAATGCGGGGTCTACCGAGGGTTCGGGATTATGGCATGGGCACAGCTAAGCGCAATCTTAGAGCCGGTTAATTTGACTAGGCGCATATATGGATTTGACACCTTCGGTGGATTTTCTTCTATACACGAAAAGGATCGGGGTAAATTTAGTGAAATTAATGCAGGGGAGCTCTGTTCCGACTCCTATGACGAACTAGTCGAGTTAATTAAGATCTACGATAGTAATAGAT
>QYPU01000103.1 GCA_007280145.1 Dehalococcoidia bacterium
CTGACGTTTCGTGCAGTCACAATTCTGATACTTAGAGACAGCAGGAAATATTGGTTCCTACAATGTTAAGAGCCTAGGATCAGGCTCTGGGACGAAAGGTATCTGGGGTTGCTGGGCATAGGGCTGACTGCGGGGACTGATTTTGGGCTTGTTACAAGCTTTGACAACTGGCCGGTAGAGCTTTAACATAGACACGGTAGTTCGATATGGGAAATTCTGGTTTAGAGATAAATGAAAGCCATGTGCAACGTGTCTTCGATTTTACTGACGAAGTCATAAAACAATATCCTAACCGCCTGGCAGGAACGGAAGCCTGCCGAAATACTGCAAACCGGGTAAAAAGGGAATTTATCAAAAATTGTGACCCGAATTCCGTGCAAACAGAAGATTTCACCGTCCACCCCAAGAGTTTCTTGAAATATATCCCGGGACTGGTCGCTCTTTATATCATAAGCTCTATTTTATTATATCTGCAGTTCCCTTTGCCTGCACTTATCGGGTACTCGTTAGGGATTTTTGCATTCTATTCTCAATTCGTGCGCTATTGGGAGGTATTTGACTCGCTGTTTCCCAAAGCCAGTGGGTATAATGTCTTCGGAGCTATTGAACCAGAAGGGGAGGTGAGGCAACAAGTGATCATCAGCGCACATCATGACGCTGCCTACGTCTTTCAACTTATTGCCCGCACCCCAAAGTATTATGCTAAGTTTATCAATGGAGGGATACTATTTTTAGGGCTTGGTTTCCTCGTTTCTTTGACAGGAACCATCTTGACCATATTTCACATTCCTACTCCTGAGTGGGTACATCCATGGGTACCCTTGGTATTGATAGCGGGCAGCGTTTTTGTGCTCCCGTTAGCGTTTTTTACAACTGGAGAGGTATCTCCAGCTGCAGGCGATAATATGATTGCCGTGGCAATTGCCAACGAGACGGCAAAACTTTTTCATGATGCTAAGCAAGCAGGCATAAATCCCTTGCGACACACTCGGCTAATTGTGGCATCTTTTGATGCCGAAGAGGCTGGCCTTCGCGGCGCGCGGGCGTTTTGCAAAAAACACGGTGAAGAATTACTCCGCACGAAGACGTATGTCTTAAATATTGATACACTTTACAAAGTCAAAGACCTCACCTTTCTCGATAATGATCTGAATTCATCCGTGAAACTTTCCCATGAAATGGCGCAAGCTTGTGTCGATATTGCAAAATCACTTGGCTATCCCGCCAAAATCTCTGGTATGCCTTTTGGCGGCGGGAGCACAGACGCAGCCGAATTCGGCAAAATCAAGGTGGATGCCACCAATATGGCTGGCATCAATTTTGATATTGGCAGATTCGATGAAGGGCTAGTGTATCATACCCCGAATGACCTGACTAAATATATTGAACCGGAAATGGTCGAAGCGGCTCTCAAAATTGCCCGTGATTATACCCTCAAAAAGGATAGCGAATCCTGATTTTTACTTTTTGCAAAACACACTGTTAATTATGTTGGATGTGGGGGCAGAGAGAAATAATTAGTAAATCGAACGGCGTATAATCGAACGGCGTATAAGAGAAATACACTATATGCTAATTGAACAAAGTAGTGGTTTGTTCAGTTGGCACTTTAGGTAACAAAACTGACATTTGTGCAATCTCGCTATCGTTCAACAATAAGTCAAAAAGGGATATTTCAAGAACGCGCTAAATTATGGGTAATCTCTCCGGAAGATGGTAAATTGGAAAAAGAATAATAACAAGGTCAAGGAGATGGATAATTAAGCAAAAGCTGCGGGGGAAGGCGTTATATAGGGCATTCTTAAGTGCGCCTCTGGGTATATCTGAGGTAGATACCTATCTCAAATTGCTTAAGTACGCCTTCGTCTTAATACCTTGATAAGCTATGGGGATGACTTCCAGGTGTTCTGAATTAAGGAATTCCGTAGTTTTGGCTCATCCAAACAAGCTTATACGGGAACACCGCTCTAATTCTGAGGGACGACCGTTATTTGTGAAACTGTCTTAAATAGAACGGTTGATATAATTACGCATGCTGCATATTGAACGTTAGCCTTAGACAAACACCAGATTATTCAGTTTCTATTTTCTTCTTTAGGGAGACAATCCTTTCAGCCACGCTTTTAGCTGCCTGAGCCCTGGTAGTGTTCTTTTGCAGGTCTCTCGAAAGCTTATCGTCGCCGATGACATCCCGGACCCAGTTACTGAAATCGCTCTTGGTCTCGTTAACGTGATGACGGAAAGTCTCTTCCGTCATCTGTTCTAGAGCAGCCTCCAGTTCCTGCAGGTTCTTGAGATAATGTCCGTCATGGCACCAAAATTGCTTCTCCTGTTCTACATTACCCAGTCTCCCTTCTGCAACCGATTTCGTTATTCTGCCCATTTTCTTTACCTCCTTTGTCAGTTAATAAAGCCTTATTGCCAGATTCATTTGTTGGCACAAGGATAATCCGTATGTCACGCATGGTTGGCGCCTCACTTCGTACAGAGCGCTATTCATCATGCCCTTCCTCTTTTTTATCCAGCGTCAGTATCTCCTCGGGCAGAGACTCAGCTACCTCGGCGGCTGCTTCTGGCCCGATGGCCTCCGCTGCCAGCAGGACACCTTCAGCGGCTTTAGCTACAGCTGCTTCCTCGGATAGGCCAACATCTACCGCTACTTCTCTGACAGCCTTCATTATCTGGAGTGTAGTCTCCCCGAGGTCGATCCCTGTTTCCGCCGCCCCCTGGATGATACCCTGGCTGGCTCCCAGAATGCTGTTCATCGGGCTTACTCCTGCCTGACTGGAGGCTTCGACGACACCTGATGTTACCGAGACTACCAGCTGTTCGACGGGCAGCGGTTTTTCGTCCACCACGTGCATGGCCCCTCGGGCTGCTTCTCTGGCAATCTCAATACCATGTATTTCTACACCTTCTCTGACTTTCCATACATTAGCCAGATTTTTTTCCAGTGCCCTAGCTAATTTATTAGTTAACCGGCGACCGCGTACTGTAGCCATGGCAGCGACTCTGGCCATCTCGGCTATCTGGTAAGCAGTGACACCAAGGACCACGTCAAGTCCAGGGATGGGTATCCGCTTAATATAGCCAAAGGGAAAGTTGCTGAGAAGATTATAAGCTGGTACGGAACTAACAGGTCTGGACTGCTCACGCGTCGGGAAGAAGAGCGACCCCAGGATTACTTCACGGCTGACCTCACCTTCCTCTCGAATAGTAGCCAGTGTGCCCAAGGTAATTACACCAACGATAAAAGCTATCCCGAAGAGGAAATCATAGCCGATAATACTTAGGGCGGGAAGCTGAATGGAGGTAGCCGGGTCAATCCAGGTAAACGTAAGATTAAGCTGGCGCACCGCGAAAAAGTCCGCCAAGAGGCCGCCGCATAAGGGCCCCAATCCAGCCCCAAGGTTTGTAGCTAAAGATGCGCCGGCCAGATAAGATGTCGCGTCACCCTTCGGGGCTAGTTTCAAACCGATGGTTCCCACAGTAAGGGTTACTCCGGCATTGGCGATTCCGGCAAATATGTGCAGAAGCACAAGAAGGGGTACGGTCAGAAAATAACGCTCCGGCATGGTAGTAAATATCCAGCCCATAATAACCAGAAGGTAAAGTGAGGCACAAAGTGAAAGTACAGCCTTGCTACCGAAACGGTCGACGAAGCGTCCCCAGACATGAAGAAACAATATATTGAACAGCTGACTCAGAATGCTGAAGACAATAACCCATGAGAGAGGAAATCCCAGCCGTACCAACATATAGACCGCGAAAAAGGGAATAGCCAGGTTTGAAGCAAAGCCCCAGAAGAGCAAAAACTGTATAAGCTGCCTGAAATTCCTATCCCGCACCGGGGCTGTAAGTCTTTGCCATAGCGGGGGCTGCTGTCCTTGTATGGGTTGCATTAGCGGTTCTGGCATCAGGGACATAAACGTTGGACTGGCCAGACCAAGAAACAAAGTCCCAAAGAGGAGAACATAGGTGTAGCCCAGTATCTCGCTTTCAC
The DNA here is from genome assembly GCA_007280145.1 of Dehalococcoidia bacterium. GTDB lineage: Bacteria > Chloroflexota > Dehalococcoidia > GIF9 > UBA5629 > QYPU01. The sequence continues at coordinate 4,004 of QYPU01000103.1, forward strand.
CCGGTACATGCCCGCGCCAGTAGTCGACGAATAAGGCGGCACCCAGGCTGAAGACAATGCCGGCCGCAGTTGCCGACGCCAGACGCCTGGAGAAGATCTGCCCTAATATAGACTGGGGCACTAGGTCACGAATCCAGCCATTCCAGGCGGAGTTGCATACGGCAGCCAGAAGCCCCCGAAATGCCATTAGCCCCAGCAGCAGGTATATGGCAGTCCTGCCGGGAGTGAAAATGAAAATGGGGATCAGGGCGATGGCAAACCACAGAAGCTGGGCCGGGAACCAGCTCATCACGGCGATGGCCTTACGCCGCCTTACTTTCTCGACCAGCCAGATAGCTGGCAACTGGATGAGTTGCATAAGGAAAGGAATGGCGGCCAGAATACCGATTTGCAAGTTGTTGGCACCGAGGGCCAGGGCAAATGCAGCCAGGAAACCACTTGTGGTAATACTGTTAAAGCCCAGAGAAACCGTTCCCTCCAAAGTCAACCATCGAAGTCCTGCGGTTAACTCCCGGTCAGAGATAGTCGGTCTGGGTTTGAATAATTTGAATAGGTTCACGGGGGTATGATTTATCGCCGTAATAGCGAAGGACTAACAAATATTATCTCTAGTCATTCTTTAGCAGTGTTTCGGCTGACCTTTTCCTTTTTCTGGGCTTCCAACCGAGAAGCTCCAAGAGGTCGCCAATTGCCTTGTCCTGATGTATTACGTGGCGGAACGGTAAGTCGGTATAAACCCTGTATTTAATCCGGCGCCCTTCTCGTTTCTTGGTGATGTAGCCATCAACCTCTAGGTCATTGATAATATTGCGTGTTGCCTTTTCCGTAATGTTTATTGTCGAGGAAATCTCCCTAGCGGTGATTCGTGGCTGCTGGGCAATCAAACATAACACCAGGGCATGATTGGTAAGGAATTTCCATCCCGGCATACCTGCACCTCCTTGCTGGAATTTTCTTAAAATATTCTTTTGATTTTAGGCTATTTTCAGCCTAAAACCTATTGACAATTGCGGACTTTAGTGTATAATATTAATTCAGGAATAATAATATCGTAACATTATAACAGGAAAACATTGTTATCACAACTATTTACCTAGTTATTTTACCATAATAAAGCATAATTTAATATAGATAGAAAAGGAGCAAAGAGAAAGGTAAAGTGAAAACGCCATCTGTAGCCGTCAAGACTCAATCTGTATCCAAAGCCAAAAGGCGTTCCGTCGAAAGTCATAACACAAATGAGGCAGAAGAGGAGCCTCCTGGCAAATCTGTTATTATTCTGGAAACGGAGGAAGAGCCTCCAGGTAAAACCGCCGCCAGCGGCTACAGTTTGTTAATAGATGTACCCGATAGCCTCTGGAAAGACTGGAAGTGGCACTTCCGCAACCGGATAACCAACATGAACCAGCTTGATCAATTCATTCCGTTATCATCCGAGGAAAAGGCGCAACTCAGGCTGGTAACCATGCGCTATCCCATGTCAGTCACCCCCTATTATCTATCGCTAATCAATCCTGATGACCCTGATGATCCGATAAGGAAGCAGGCGGTGCCCTCCGTCCTGGAGATGACTATGAGCACAATGGGTCTGGAAGACCCGCTGGCGGAGAAAGAGGGCTCCGTAGTTCCCGGACTGGTGCACCGCTATCCGGACAGAGTCCTTATGGTGCTTACTAATATCTGCCCAATGCTCTGCCGTCACTGCACCCGTAAGCGAGAATGGAGACACGGGGGCTGGGTACGCACCGAGGGAGAGATAGAAGCGATGCTGGACTATTTGCGCCGGAATGAGGCTATTAGAGACGTCATTATCTCCGGCGGCGACCCCCTGACGCTTTCCACCAGCCATTTGGAAAGTATTATATCAAGGGTCAGAGAAATAGGGCATATTGAAATTATACGTATTGGCACCAGATTACCCGTGGTGTTGCCGCAGCGTATTGATAATGAGTTATGTGCCATGTTATCAAAATATGGTCCTATATGGCTCAACACCCACTTCAATCACCCCCGCGAGATAACGCCGGAAGCAGCTGAGGCATGTGACCGGCTACTGCGCAGTGGCATCCCGGTAAACAACCAGTCCGTTCTCCTGCGCGGCGTAAATGATGATGTCGAGACTATGCTGAAGCTCTGCCAAGGCCTGCTCCGAATAAAGGTACGTCCCTACTACCTGTTCCAGTGCGATGAGGTGCAGGGGGCAGAGCACCTGCGTACACCGGTAGAAACCGGCATAAAAATAATCGAAGGGATGCGAGGGCATACGTCGGGGCTGGCAGTACCTACCTTTGTGATAGATTTGATCCAAGGCGGCGGCAAGGTGCCACTGCAACCGAACTATGTGCTTTCGATGACGGAGGACGAACTGCTGCTGAAAAACTACGAGGGGAAGGTATTCCGTTACCGTAATCCCAGTTCAAAGGAGTGTCGGGAGGAAGCGGTGGCGACAGTCAGCGGCATTGTTGAAGGTCTGCGGGTGGATGCCGAGTTAACGTTGGAAATAAAAGGAGAAGCTGATGCGAATCGGGTTATCCTATGACCTTAAAATGGGTGTCACCGGCCAACATGCCGTCGATGATGCTCTGGAAGAATACGACTCACCGGACACGGTGGAACTGATAACCGCAGCCTTTGAGTCAAGAGGCCACGAAGTGGTCAGGCTGGGCGGTGGGGAACAATTCCTCGATAATGTCCGGCATGAAAAAGTGGACATCGCCTTCAACATCGCCGAGGGCAGGGGCAGCCACCGCAGTCGTGAGGCCCAGATACCTTCCATCTTAGAAATGCTGGACATACCCTATACCGGCTCTGATCCTCAATGTCTTGCTGTATGCCTGGATAAACCCGCCACCAAAAAGCTGGTGGCGGCGGACGACATCATAACCCCGAAGTGGCTGACCATGGCTTCCGAGCAAGAACTCCGATGTACCGCATGGGAAGATTTTCCCTACCCGGCCATTGTCAAGCCGGCATATGAAGGTTCAAGTAAAGGTATTCGTTTTACTTCTCTGGCATACAGCGCTAAACAGGCGCAGAAAGAAGCATTAAGAACACTGGAGTGCTACCGGCAACCGGTGATGATTGAGGAATTCATAGACGGCGACGAGGTTGCGGTAGGTATCATCGGGAATAATCCGCACAGGATAGTCGGCATCATGCGCGTCGTACCCAGAAAGAAAAACGGGCATTTTATCTACTCGCTGGAAGTTAAACGTGATTACCTTAACCTGGTTGACTATGAGTGTCCCGCTCATCTCGACCCGGAGGCTATGGAAAAGCTGGCAGAATCCAGCCTCAAGGTTTTTAAAGCGCTGGGATGCCGGGATTTCGCCCGGGTGGACTTCAGGGTCAGCCCCGAGGGGATACCATATTTTATCGAAATAAATCCCCTGCCCGGGCTGGGCACTTACAGCGACCTGATAATTATGGCCAAAATGATGGGCTGGAAGCATAAAGAAGTAATCGGCGCCGTGCTTGATGCGGCACTGGAGAGGTACCCGCAATGCGTGCGCGTGTAGCCATCGTATATAATGAGCCGATTCCGTCGCGCTATGACACCGCCGGCGAGGAAAAGGCGGTAAAGGGTGTTCTTGATGCTGTGGTCGCCGTGCGCCGTTCCCTGCTGGAACTTGACTGTGAAGTGACCCGCGTACCGCTAACACCGCCGTTTGAGCGCGTTGTGGAGAAACTTGGTTTAAAGGATGTGGACCAGGTATTCAACCTCTTCGAGGGCTTCTGTGGCCAGCCGGAAACAGAAGCCCTGGTGCCAGAATACCTGGAGGGTATCGGGATACCTTTTACCGGCTGTCCGGCTACGGCACTGGGGCTGTGCCTGGACAAGGCCAAGGTTAAGGTGCTGCTGCAAGCCGCCGGAATTCCCACCCCTGATTTTCAGTTACTTAACCTGGAGACACTGCACATGTTTCAGTTGAGCTATCCTTGTATTGTTAAGCCCCGCAGAGAGGACGCCAGCCACGGCATCAATGTAGCGAGTGTTGTCAATGACTCAACCTCGCTGCTATCGCAAGTGAAACTGGTAAGCGGCGCCTACGGCAACTCACTGGTGGAAGAGTTTATCAATGGACGCGAGTTCAATGCTACGGTAATTGGTAACTCTCAGTGCAGTGTTTTACCTGTTTCTGAAATAATCTATTCGCTGCCTCCTGAGATGCCGGAAATCCTCACCTTCGCCGCCAAGTGGGAGCCGGATAGCCCGTATTTCCGGGGAACGAAAGTAGTCTGCCCGGCTAAAATCACGGCTAAAGAGAGGGAAAACATTAATAAACTGGCGCTGGCAGCTTTTAGACTGCTTGGCTGCCGGGGCTATGCCCGGGTGGATATGCGTATGGACAGGGAAGGGCGGTTGAACGTTATCGAGGTAAACTCCAACCCGGATATATCCCCTGACGCCGGCGCTGCCCGCCAGGCAGCCGCCGCCGGAATGGATTACACATGCTTTGTCGAGAAGATTGTACGAATTGCGCTGGAGAAGGAAGAACATGGCTATCAAGATTCGTCATTTACAGGAAAAAGACAAGCCGGCTATAATGAAAATACTGCGACATACACCCGAGTTCAAGCCGTCTGAGGTGGTGGTTGCCGAGGAAGTCATTGACGGCTGCCTGAAAGACCCCGTGAATTCGGGATATTATACCCTGGTTGCAGAGGACGGCTCTGGGATACTGGGCTATATTTCCTACGGGCCTACCCCGCTGACCGAAGGCACCTGGGACCTGTACTGGGAGGCAGTTGCTCAGGAAATCCGGGGGCAAGGCATCGGCAGTGCCCTCATGCAGGCGGCGGAGGAGGAAATCAGGAAAGCTGAGGGGAGACTGGCTCTTATCGAAACATCCTCTACGCCGGCCTATGAAAAGACACGGCGCTTTCACCTGGGTCTCGGCTATGAAATAATCGCCCGCATCCCCGACTTCTATTCTCCCGAAGATGACAAGATAATCCTACAAAAGCGTCTGAGATAGAATTCAGCAGGAATTGCTTTTAGGAAAGACCGCGTCATGGCTGAATATCTGCAATATTTCGTGCTTAGCTTCGTCCCCCTGTTCATTGTTATCGACGCCTTCGGCAATCTGCCGTTCGTCATCTCGATGGGTGAGGATATGAATAAGCAGGAACGTCGCAAGATGGTTCATATCGCCATCATCACAGCTACGGCGGTTGGCCTGGTATTTCTCTTCTTTGGCCAGTTTATCCTGAATGTGATGGGTAACTCCGTCGGAGCATTTGCCATTGCCGGCGGGATTATCCTACTGGTGTTGCCGGTAAAGCACATGTCAACAGGTCACATGGTCACCGCTGTAAAAGAGGAGATGGTAGCTGTTATACCCATCGGCACGCCGCTAACGGTGGGCCCAGCGACGGGTGCTGAGGCCAGGTAAGTCAAGGGAGGGTTCTTAAAATAGTCATATAGTGCGAGGAATGTCATTGCGAGGAGCGTAAGCAGCAAAGCAATCTCGGCGGAGAGGGGCAAAGGGGGGGTGACGCACTCCGCCGCAGCCCTACCGAGATTGCCACGGCACTCCCGTGCCTCGCAACGACACGTTGGGGGCAACCTTAAAAGGCAGCTTTGGTTTAACAAAACACGGCCAAAAGGAGTACAAATTTAAGCATGAGGTTAATAAATTATCTTGCCCTGATTCTGGTACTGGCACTGGTACTGGTACCAACGCCGGTCAATGCTGCCGGCTGAGAGGGCGGTGTTTGCCCCGGAGTTACCGGGGAGACTGGCCAAAGCTCAGGCAGGGTGGGCACTGAGGCAACGATTGTTATCATCAGCACCGGCCGCACGCTGGGCGGAGATTACAGATTATGGTGGGGTTACTGGATAGATAAACCCGCTGAGACCAACTTCGAGCTACTTCGGGGCACGGCCGAGACGGGCACATACGAGGTCGTAATCCATTTCATTGTGCCTGAAGTTCCCTACAAGCCAGGTAACTATTTCATTACTTTCTACAACCCGCGCGTCAACCCTAAAGGCGCCGCAGCTACTATCTTGTTCAAAGTCGAGCCCGGCGTAGAAGCCAGCCCATCATCATCCTTGCCCGGCTCCACAGTCAGTATCAAGGGCACCGCCTTCCCCGCCAATGATGACAGCATTCAACTGAGCTTCGATGGCAAGGCTACCAATATTGAAATCGCCACCAATGGTCTGGGCAGTTTCACGGCTGAGTTCACCATTCCCGATACCATCGCCGGCAACCACAGCTTTAAGGCCAATTCCGCAGAGATGTATATAACAAAACCGCCCACCGCCAGCCTCAAGGTCGTGCCCATCATCGGCCTTGAACCCGAATTTCCCGAAATCGGCAAGGAGGTCACCATCACCGGCCATGGCTTCGCCGCCAGCAGTCTGGTAACGATTGAATACGACGGCACTGCGGTAGCCAACTCGCCAACTACGGACGAAGTCGGCAACTTCACCCATACTTTCAATATACCGGAAAACTCTGAATCCAAGCATAGCGTTGTCGCCACCGATGGAGCTGGTAACGAGGCTACCTTCGGCATGTCCCTGGAAGGCCAGGCACCACCAGCACCAGCCACAATCTCGCCCAAGGCACAGAGATTCGGCTGGTTTGGCTCACAGCTCGTTCTTTTCAATTGGACCGAGGTCACTGACATCAGCGGCGTTACCTATACACTGGAGATAGCCGATAACCTCAATTTCTTCCCCCTGGCGCCCCGTATGAGAAAGACAGGGCTGTCTCAGCCTACCTGCCTTGTCAATGTTGAGCCCGGCACCCATTACTGGCGAGTTAAAGCCGTTGATGGCGCTGGCAACGAAAGCGCGTGGACGCTTTCTCCC
>QYPU01000020.1 GCA_007280145.1 Dehalococcoidia bacterium
CCTCTTTGCCTTGCTTTATCTGGGTGCGGACATCTCCACTTCATAAGACCCTCAGGAACCTCAATCCTTCTAATATTTTATCACTATATAATTGATGCTCCTAATTGTAAGAATCTACTATTGAACTTTTTGGCTTTTTGTTGTCACACAAAAGATGAAATGATTAAGGCACTTATCCCAAAGCAGCGGGATTGATTTTAATTGTTTTGCTGAAAGCGGAGAAGCAACGAAAGGCCATTCGATTGATATATCTTCTTGCGCTGCCAGTAATACTCCAAAGCTGCTTCTAAGCTTATTAGCCCAGCAGCAACTGCTATTACAAGTATTGGAGGCATTCCAGCCCAGATACTGGCTAGTAAGGATAATACAGTCGAAGCGGAGCCGATTGGTAGTGCTCGTAAGACTGCCTGTTGCTGACTAGACCTCAGCTTACGTTGAAGATTGTGAGCCACAGGCTCGATTTTGTGCTCTATTACACATTCAACCTGATTTTGGAATGCAGGATCCCAGGGAGATGCCTTTATTAATTCAGATAAGGTAAATATTTCGTCACGGCAAGCAGCCAATTCATCTTTCAGCGCAAGTCTAAGCTCCATCACATCATCAAAACTCATTAGCTCCAAATTGGGTAATGAACATATCATTAGTGAGAGACCAGAAAATCCTGATTTATACTGAGGATGGTTGAAGTAGATTTTCTCGCTCTCCTTGCCTATTTGAATAGTGCTCAAATGCTGAAGTTTTGATTGCAACAATTCGTTGAAAACAACATTGGGAGTAATCGGAATCAGGTTATACCTGTGGGCTGTCATGAGAGTGTGATTTACCACCAATGCTGCCCACATCACCGTAGATACTGTTCCCGGAAATCCAAAATAATGTACTGCAGATGGGAAATGCTGCCATTCATCCTCAGAGAAACCAGAAGCTTTCCCTAACTGGTGAATCCAGTTTTGCTCCGCCTGCCCCTTGAACAAAATAACTCGGTTTTCACCTAGCTTTCCTGCCAGATTCCTGAATTGAACGTTTTTTAGGTCGCCTAAGATACTGCCATATAACATGTGAGGCTTATAGTCTTCCAGCCTGTCCACCTCGGCTTTCTTTCCTACAATCGATAGGTAATCTTTACTTATATGCATCCACGGATACGCATCGTACAAGTAATATGGCTTCGGACTCGCAACCCAATAAGGCGGATCTAACAGGTTTTCACGTGGGTCAACTAAGTCAACAATTCCCTCTCTTCTTAATGATTCGATCTTACCCATAAACTTAGTTATTCTGAAGTATCTGTCTATTTCGTTTTGTGATGCTTCATTTTCTTCAGAGGTAGGTTTTACCTGCCCCGCTGTAAGGCTTTCTGAGGCTTCAATTACTCTCTGCACCTTATCAGACCTAAGGCGTCCGAGAAAGGGGTCAAGTTCGTCATATGGCTGTACATCTTGCCAATCGACTGAGAAGACTTCAGGCACTATGGCATATATCTTGTCGAAGAAAAGTAGACACTTCTTTAGCAAAGAGTCTTCCAGTGACAAGTCCCACGACTCTCCCGGATAGTAAAGCCCGTTAAGTTCAGCCATTCTTACAAGGCCTTCTTAAACTGTCTGCCGACATAGTTGACGCTATATCGCCTTGCGCGTTTATGCTCCGTTACCATTTTCACCCTCTACATAATATAAATTATCAAGCTGGTCTCAATTATACCCAAATTGCTCGTGTAGGCATATATCTAACATTCTGACGTTCTATTCAACTATCACTTTTTGCCAACCGATACCCTATTGAACATTTCTGACAATTGTTACCTATTAGACCATTTAGCATGCTGGTGTATCCGACTAAATTGGTATAACATATTTATTAAGGAAATGAATAGTTTACCTGAAAGGAAAGCCCTTCTGGTGCGAGTCGGCATAGATTCGTCGTATGGAGGATGGAACGCTCCCGTGAATCCTGGCACATTAGAGTTTGCCTACGTACCGATTCCTGAGGACCACAAACACAAGCAGATTCGGCCCGGATACCAAAGCTCTTACCACACGTTTGAGGATTCCTGTAAACGCTTTGAAGCCGCATTTCCAGAGACGTTGCTGAAGAGGTATGCTCATCTTGATCCTGACTTCGAATACCTGACTTATGGAGATGAGAATAAGAAAGGCGAACAGATACGAGAATTAGTCGAGGATGATATTTTCGCATTTTACGCGGGGCTCAGGCCTCCAAAATCACATTCTAGCAGTTTGGTTTATGCCCTCATTGGGCTTTATGTGGTAGACAAAGTCGTTGCTGCAGCTGATGTCCCACGAAGGGACTGGCACAAAAACGCGCATACGAGAAGGGTCTTTGATAATACTGATGTGATTGTGTTCGGGAAGGTTGGCCTTTCCGGAAGATTAAAAAGGTGTGTGCCTATTGGCGAACGGCGTGATGGTGCGTATAGAGTTAAGAAGGATCTTCTTCATATTTGGGGCGGTTTGTCAGCGAAAAATGGCTATATCCAGCGGAGTGCAAGATTACCCCACATTTGCAACCCAACAGCATTCTATGAGTGGCTCAATAAACAGAATATAGCCTTATTAGCAAGAAACACTTAGTGAATCATATGTCAACACCCACCATAAAATAGATAGGGATGTGCGAAACTCCTTAAGGTAACGAAAACTCATTTTGTTTAGCCATCCTGCTTAATCCCTTTGCCAGTATTAGTTCCTTAGTAAGTAGGCAAAGCTCTATCTGCCAATCAACTACGAGTCAATGGGCGGTTTTGAATCTAGACTGGCTCCTCCAATCGCTGGAGGAGCTAGGCTATTGTCGTTCGTTTATCTGCCATAGGCACCGAGATACCTGGCAAACTTCTCACTGATGACATAGCGTGAGACATTGGTGTGGGTGACATCCTGAATTAGGCCGTAGTTCAGGAGGATGCGCAACTTGTTCTCAAGTTCAGGGTGATCCTCGAAGTAATACGCCAGCTCATGACCGCTTGCCCAGTAGCTCCATCCTTTCTTCAGGACAACAAATTCCCGGCTCAAAGGGTAGTCGATTAGGTCCTTACGCATTTCAGCAAGAAGATCAGGCATGATGCGTTCCAGCTCAATGAATACTTGGTCGGAATCGGTGTCAATACTCCGCCGGTACTCAAGCTCTTGGGCAGCGCTTTTCTCAGCCAGAACCTTCCATTGACGAAGAACGTCAGCCCCGTAGCGAATCGGGTCGTTGTCCACCAACTTTGCACAGGATTGACAGAGCCAGATTCCATTCTCAACCGATCGCCTCTCGTCAGGCGTCAGGGATAGGTCAAACCGCGGGCCCTCTGCCGAGGCAGCAGTGATGTGGGCTGCAACTCCGATGTTGACTACTTTAGTCGGATCCTCCTGAGGCCCGCTCGTTAGTTGCCGGCATCCCGGATTGGAACAACGATTAGCTACTCTTTTAGCCAGTAGCCCCTTCGTTTTCAGGGAAAAATCGTCACGCATCTCAGTTTAGGTTATATCCTCTCTTTTTCAGACCGCCATCCCGCTCTTATAGGAAGCCCCTTCAGATAATGCCAATTATACAATCGCTATCTCTCCGGTTCAAATGATATCCTTTAAAGTATTTCTCCGATTTGACTGCGTAAATATGGCCGAGGCAACAAAATAGCGTTTCGTGCAGTTGGTAACGCTGCCCTCTTTTTTGACCACAAAAACAATGAAGTGTAGAATGAGTACACTGGAAAGGGAGTTCAACCCCTGATGGGATAAGGCAGAAGAATGCGTCAGATAAAGAACTTTGAGGATAGGTTAGCCAACACAAGGCTAGCCAACTTAAGGCCGGATGTACGGCTATTTATGCTAGGCTTCGGATTGTCTCTTGGAGTACTAATCTGGTGGCTGCTTACAAATTGGAGCATTACGGAAGCTTCCTTTAATAGTATCTGTTACTTGCTAAGTGGCTTGGGCCAAGCGCAAGCAGCGATAGTAGCTATTGTTGCCACTGTGACAGTAGTTGGCTTTCAGCTCTCTCCAGCATATTCAACCAGAATGATGGATTTATTTCTAGGCTATAAGACATTCTGGGGCACCGTGTGTGCTTATGGCCTTTCAATCACTTTTGATTTCATACTTTTAGAGAGAATATCATCTCAAAACATTGGGGGCTATATATGGCATATAAAGTTGGCGGTAATCTCATCGGCATTGCTATTTTGGCTGCTTCTGTGGCTTACAAGAACAACAATGTGGAAGATAAGGCCAGAAACAGTGATCAACGATCTGGTCCAAGAAATAAACGGTTTTGAGCGAAGCCAACCAAAAGCCGGGAATGCTACAGTCTTTCTCTATGATATGGTCAAAAAGGCTATGACGACTTATGATTTTAACACAGCAAGATATGGCGTACGAGCGTTAGCCAAGCTTTGCCTAGCTATCGATGAGCCTGAGAGTGGCAGCATTGATTATGCCAAGGCTGAACAATTGCGAAGGGAAGCCCGTTTCATGGCCTTTTGTGCTGAATATGCACAAGATTTTTCGGATGCGAAATTTTCACGTGACCTAACAAAGGAGATATGTAAGTCACTCTCCGAGGTACTGCAAAGGAAAGAGTACTTGAAGTCAGAGGGGAAAACGGTATTCACTATACTTGCTTCCAAGTTAGGGGAAAACCAATTTCATGAACTAGTCGAAGAGATGAAGGTAGATGGATCAGTCAATCTGGATAATATACTTGGCAGCTGAACATTAGGGCGAATTGTATAATAGATATGAAATCTTCTTAGCTTGCGCACATACGAGACATACCGCATTGCCGTCCAAATCAAGGCTCTTCGCAGATTGGTAACCAGTTGGATGTCCTCTCAACGAGTTTTATTTCGCTTCCTTCAGGACTGTAACTAGAGCTCCCGGACCGGCGTGAACACCTAGCGCTGCCCCCAGTCTTGCTATCCGAGGCACTATATTGGGAAACAGCGAACCTACGTACTCGGCTAATGTTTGAGCATCGCCAGGGGTAGTGCTATAAACTATAGCTAAGTCCTCAACGTGTAGCGCTGACCTTATAAACTTACGGA
>QYPU01000087.1 GCA_007280145.1 Dehalococcoidia bacterium
CTGAGCCTTATGCTCAGGTAACACCTCGGCCAGAACGCCCTCAATGCCCACCTCACGGGCAATAGCCTCAGCGGTCTCCCGATTATCTCCAGTAAGCATTATAGTCTCAATGTCCATTTCATGTAGCGCTTTCACTACCTCCCTGGCATTCGGCTTGAGAATATCAGCCAGAGCAATGAGCCCCACCACCTGACTATCCACGCCTAAGAACATTACTGTCTTCCCTTGACCGAAGAGTTCGTTGGCTTTTTCCTCCAGTCCGTTTAGTAAAAAGCCTTTTTCCTTCATTAACCCGATGTTGCCCAGGAGAAGTTTCTTGCCCTCCACCAAAGCTCCTACCCCCTGTCCGGGGATAGCATTAAAACCTGTGGCTAGAGGTACTTCCAGTTTTTTCTCTAAAGCAGCCTTCACTACGGCCTCAGCTAATGGATGCTCTGAGACACGTTCGGCTGAGGCAGTCAGCCGGAGAACCTCTTCCGGCGAAGAAGAGGGTACAGCGATTATATCAGTTACCTCTGGCTCGCCACGGGTCAGAGTACCTGTTTTATCCAGCAATACAGTATTTATCTTGTGAGACGTCTCCAAAGCCTCACCATTCTTAATAAGGACACCATACTCAGCCCCTTTACCCGTGCCTACCATAATAGCTGTTGGAGTCGCCAGCCCCAGGGCACAGGGACAGGCAATAATAAGCACCGCCACAAAATTGAGGGTAGCAAAGGTAAGAGCTGGAGGTGGCCCGGCAAAGTACCAGACTATAAAGGTGACGATGGCAATGCCAATAACTATCGGCACAAAGTAGCTGGCAATGACATCAGCCAGACGCTGAATAGGAGCTTTGCTCCCCTGGGCTTCCTCTACCAATCTGACAATTCGAGCCAAGGCCGTATCCTTCCCCACCTTGGTCACCTCGAACTTAAAGCTACCTGTCTTATTGATGGAGGCACCAATAACCTCATCACCTACCTTTTTCTCTACAGGAATGCTCTCCCCCGTGAGCATGGATTCATCAACGTTGGAATATCCTTCGCGGATAATGCCATCCACAGGAACTCGTTCTCCTGGACGCACCACGATAAGGTCACCGACTTGAACATCTTCGACAGGCATCTCTCTCTCCTCGCCTTCACGAATAACCAGGGCAGTCTTAGGATTCAGCCCAACAAGCTTTTTTATCGCTTCCGAAGTCTGCCCTTTGGCTCGTGATTCCAGGAAGCGGCCAAGTAGAACCAGGGCAATAATCATAGCTGAGGTATCGAAGTAGAGGCCAGGCTCTACCCCTGCAGCAGCAAAGAGAGCAGGAAATAGAACAGCTGTCATACTATAGAGGTAGGCCGCTGATATGCCTACGGCTATTAATGTATTCATATCGGCGGTCTTGTGTTTAAGTGCTCCCCATGCCCCCCGATAGAATCGCCAGCCAGCCCAGAACTGCACCGGAGTAGCAAGCGTCCAGAGCAGGTATGATTTACCTGTAAAAGAGGGGCCCCACCCCAGAGCCATAATTAGAAAGGCAAAGACAGCGGCAAAGATAAACCTGTTCCTTACAGTTCGAATCTCCCGCTGGGCAGCGGTGGTAACATCTTCCAGAGTCTCTGTTTCCGGCCCCAGTTCGTATCCAGCCTCTTTCACCGTCTGCCGCAGGTCAGCTACCCTCACTCCCTCAATATATTCGACAGTAGCCTTCTCCGAGGCTAGATTAACTGTTGCAGAAACCACCCCCGGTATACCAGAGAGAGCTTTCTCCACCCGGGCAACGCAGGAGACACAGGTCATACCACCTACAAGGAAGATGGATTTCTTGGTCGCTACCCCGTAGCCCAGCCCAGAGACAGTATCCTTAATCTTGGCAAGACCTACCTTAGCAGAATCATACTCTATAGACACATCCTCTAGGGCGAAGTTAACCTCTGCCCGCTCCACCCCCGGTGTCTCAGCCAGGCCTTTCTCGATGGTAGCAGCACAGGTAGTACAGGTCATCCCGGTTACATGGATTCGAGCTTTCCCGAGCTTCTTAGAGCTTAATTTCTTATCCATAACAAAAGTCTATAATTAGCTTGGAACTCTATCCTTCACAAAGTCTACCCTGAGCGAGATTCTTCGGTCGCTCCGCTCACTCAGAATAACGCAAAACAAAGTAACCCACGGCGGGGTAACAGATAAGCAGCCTTGCAAAGGACCAACTACCCCACATAAAAAAGCATAAATCCTTTAGCTAGATTTCCATAAGCCGTGAACATTGCAGTATTCTCTGGCAGTTACTTTTTGTGGTTTAATATCGAACTCTGCCTCCGGTTTTTCCCCCGGTTTAAGAAATATCCGGCAACTCTTGCCGTCGGCGGTTATTTCCACCCACTCTATGTAATGCTTCTCCTCCATTGGATGGGGAATATCGCCAACCTTGACCTTTATCCCTTTGTCTGTTGTTTCTACAACCGGCACATGCTTTTCCAGGCCAACATCCGCGGCCTTCTCCTGCAGCAACTCCATTGGCTGCCCACAACAGACCAGCTCACCTTTCCCGGTATGCAGCACCTCGACAATATTGCCACAAACATTGCACCTATAAACTTGTTTTAATCCTGTCATCCTACTACCTCCTTTTTCTGATGATTCTGCTAGCCAGAAAAGCTAAAGTGGTTCTACTCTCTTCTCCGCACCTCCTCTCTGCCTTAGGGCAAAAATTCCACTAAGCGAAGCCTTGCCCTTTGTGCTTCTGGACAATGGTATCGGCCAGATTATCCAGAGCTCTGAAATCAGCTTCTTTCGGGGACCCCTTACTAAGTACCGGCTCCAATAATTCTACTTTCAGGTTAGGTATCATCCCGGCGAGTTGTTCCACCGCCTTGCCTCCCCAGCCATAGGAGCCAATAATAGAGGCAAACTTCAAATTGGGTCTCAGGGCATTTGCCAGAAAGGCAGCATAGACAACATTCGGATGCGCACCAGCCAGAACGGTAGGCGTCCCGATAACAATGGTCGCCGCATCAACCAGTGACATCGCCAGTTTCCCAATGTCAGTCACTGTGAGGTCAAATTGCTTCACCGTCACACCCCTTTGGGTTAAAGCCCCAACAAGGTATTCCACCATCTTACGGGTGTTGTCATGCATCGAGATATAGGGTAACACCACGATGTTCCCGGGCTCATCAAATGCCCAGCTATGATACGCTTTCAGTATGAACTCTGGCTTATCGTGCATAGGCCCATGGCTGGGAGCGATGATGTCAATCGCATAATCCTTTATTTTCTCAAGGTTCTTCTGGATAGTCGTTCGGAAGGGCATCATAATCTCCGCATAATACCTCTTGGCTGCCTCATAGACTTGCCCCCCGTCGGTTACATACATGTCCGTCGTAGCTAGATGTGAGCCAAAGAAATCACAGGGGAACAGTATTTTGTCCTCTCTCAAATAGGTAAGCATCGTCTCTGGCCAGTGAACCCATGGAGCATGGATAAACTCCAGGGTTCTGTCTCCCAGGGAAATAGTCTCTTTATCCTCGACGATTATAAACCTCTCTTCTGAAATCAGCAGCAAGTCGATAAGCATCCCCTTGCACCTGGATGTGCAAACGACTTTTGCCTGAGGATACTTCCCAAGGACTCGGGGGAGGGTACCCGAATGGTCCTGCTCAGCGTGATTGGTAACCACATAATCTATATTTTTAACCTCAAGGTGGTCCAGATGATTTATCAGCACTTCCTCCATAGCAGGGTCTACCGTATCAATAAGAGCTGTCTTCTCCGCCCCCTTAACTAGATATGAGTTATAGCTCGTGCCATCGGGGAGCGGTATAAGCGCATCAAACAACCGCCTATCCCAGTCAATTGCCCCTACCCAGTAGACTCCAGTCCTTATCTCTCTTGGTTTCATCTTACTCTATCCTTTCAAAATCGCTCTTGGCAGCCCCACAGATAGGGCACACCCAGTCATCCGGTATCTCTTCGAAGGGTGTCCCTGGCTTTATTCCGCCATCAGGGTCACCCAACTCAGGGTCATAAATATAACCACAAACGGTGCACTTATATTTCGCCACTTTCGGTGCTACCTCCCTTTTCTCTTCGATATAGCTGGGAGCTGTCTTTGGGGTGGTGCCTCTTTTGACCTGATGATAATACGCATAAGTCATAGGTTCGCCTTCTTTCACAATATCCGCTCCCACAATCTCTCCTACAAAGATGGTATGAGTCCCGACATCCACCTGACTGATTACCCTGGCTTCAAGATAAGCTAAGGTATGGTCGAGCATTATTGGGGCCCTGGTTTCGCCCAACTTATAATTTATATTCTTGAGTTTATCTACTTCTCTGCCCGATTTGAAGCCAAAATTGCCGATGAAGTTCAGGGGAGTATCCTGGGAAAGGATTGAAACGGTAAATACCTTACTTTCCGCAATAAACTCATGAGTGAAATTTTTCTTATTGATGCTCACAGCAATAACCGGTGGCTCAGATGTGATTTGGAAGACCGTATTGGCAATCTGACCATTGAGCTTGCCTTCCTTTACGGAACACACAACATACAGACCGTAACCTAATTTATGAAGAGCTTTGAGATTCATTATTCACCTCCGCTAACCTAATTTACATAATGTCCTTTTGGCTGACTTCAACAGCTCGCTGCAACTCAAGGTTGAGCTCAGGCGGCAGTCCCTCGATATCTATTCTCAGAAAGCCTCTGACTATAGTAGCCGTAGCCTCATCAGGCGTTAAGCCTCGCATCATCAGGTACTCCACTTCCTCTTCAGCTATCTTGCCTACAGCCGCCTCATGTGACAGGTCTATGCCAGCCAGCATCCCTCTTAGCTCTGGTATGGCATGAATCGTGCCTCCCCCCTGCAGTATCAAGCCGCGACACTCAAGATGTCCCCTGACCTCAGGGGCATTGCCTTCTATGTAACCTCGAGAGATAATGTTTCCCCCGGTGGTAATAGCCCGTGCTATTATCTCCGTCCTGGCTCCTTTCCCATCGAGGATAACCTGAGAGCCCAGGTCCATAGTAGAGCCGGGTGGCGCAATCAGGATGCTATTAAACCTGGCTATTGCGTTGTCCCCAACGCACCTTGCCATTGGGTTTGTTTGCAATGAGCGAACTGGCTTCATAATTACATAGTTGCTAAGGAACACCCCATCTTCCTCAACGATTATGCCGGTACGAGGCCGTACTTCTATCTCCGGCGTCCAATTATGTATCATTGTAAAGCTGACCTTAGCCCCCCGCTTGATGTAGAACTCAGAAACCCCCAGGTGTAATCCCGGTTCTTCCCTGGGAGCTGTAGTGCAGCCGGTAATGATATGCAACTCTGAGCCTTCTTCAGCAATAATGATATTATGGACATTTTGGGCCAGGTTACTTTTGGCCAGATAAAGGCAAGCCTGAACAGGATACAACGTCTTGCTACCGGGCAATGCCCTGATGAAGTAGCCATTACTCTGGTTAAGCTCAACATGGGCAGTATATTTATCGCTATCCACAGCTACAGCTTTCCAAAAATAATTGGAAAGCCAGTTGTATTTCTCCAGTGCCTGGTTAGTGCCCATTACCTCTATGCCCTCTTGCCTTGCCAGGCTGTGTATTACGGAATGGTCCATCTGAATGATAGTTCCTGAGCGCTGACTATCGTCACCTAACGTAATCCCAGCTCGCATCATTTGTTCCCTAGTCTCATCTGGTAATTGCGATGGAGCATCCTGATAAGGCAACTCTTCTGCAGACTGAGTATATTTCTCCAAATCTATATCCTCACCCAGAGACGCACGCTTAGATAATGCGGCTCTGGCTTTATCCACAGACGATTTAGAAGACTCTATTTTCTTGTGCATTTTCTACACTCTTCGTAATCCTTGCTTTTTATTGTCGCCAGTATCTCATGAGGGTCTCCCCCTCCCTCACAGACTATCCTGCCATCAATAAGGACATAGCCCGTACGGGCATTGACATAGTCTAAAATATGGCCGGTATGGGTGATAATAAGGCCAGCATGGCTCCGGTCACGTATTGGACATTCTTTCTGTAGAAGCTCTCTTATTAGCTCACCGATTAGGGCTATATTTACCAGGTCAACGCCAGACTCAGGCTCATCTAACAAGGCCAGGTCTGGATTTTGAGCCAGCAACTGCACCAGCTCCGAGCGTTTTATTTCCCCTCCAGAAAATCCGTAGTTTATCTCCCTGTCCATAAGCTCAGCCAGGTTGGCTTTCCCCGCTATTCTGTCTACAGTTTCCTTGCTTGTCTCTCCTCTAGTACAGGCAGCTACCATATCCCGAGTCTTCACCCCACGAATAACTGGCGGCCTTTGCACAGCCATACCAATTCCCAGGCGGGCTCTCTCATCCATGGGTAATCCCACTATATCCTTGCCTTTAAAGATAATGCTGCCCCTGGTTACCTGGTATTTAGGAGAACCCATTATCGCCATGAGAAGGGTAGTCTTGCCACTGCCGTTAGGACCAAAAAGGACATGCGTCTCACCAGCTTTAATGCTCAAATTTACATCATGCAAAATCTCCTTGTCACCCACCGCCACACTTAGCTGTTTAATTTCTAACATATTTTCTCCATCCATTTTCATTACCTCCTTATTAGCCTCCATCCAGAGAGTGGTGCTCTATCTTGGTAAACCAACCTGCTGGGTCAATAATGTACTCCCGGTAGTCAACCAGGGCCAGGTAGTGACCTCTCTCTTCGGCAGCCAAAGCCTCATAAAATCTTTTCTCAACGTCATAGACAGCTTCTTCACCCCGACTTTTGTAGAAATCATAAGTTTTATTTTCCATATCCATAGCTATAGTTATAGCATCAAGCTCAGCAGGGGCTGCCTTAATATCAGGGTCAGCCGCCTCCATCGCCTTGAAGAATAAACTGCCCGGGTCGCTTCTTTCCTCAGGCTGAATGTCAATCTCAGGCCAGGCTTCCTTGTTCTTAATCGCCTTATATATGTCTTCAAATCTCTGCCGATGCTTGTCCTCCTCAACAGCCAACCATTCAAAAAGTTCTTTGCCTACCTTGTTAGTACTCTCCTGGCTGACTTTCCGGTAGTATTCCTTACCATCAACTTCCATCTGAATAGCATACCGAAGCGCTTCTATAGTTTTTGCCTGTTCATTTTCCATCTACTTATTCCCCTTCACTTTCCAGATTTGGCCTTTCGAGCTTGGTATCTTGCCAACCCCTCATTAAAAAGTCTCTCCTCTTCCTCAGTGCTAACAATTAGCGGTGGCACCTCTATAGGCTTTCCTTCAGCATCCACAGCTACCATTATA
>QYPU01000119.1 GCA_007280145.1 Dehalococcoidia bacterium
CCCAGGATCTCATCGGCATTGGGATTCACCGGGTATATCCGCCCTGAGAACCCCAACTTAACCAGATTACCAACTAGGTAGAAATTAAAATTTAATGGATTACGAGAAGCCCCAACTATAGCTACACTCTCGGGATTGAAGAATGAATCCAGAAAATGCTGCTTTGCCACGCCTATGTTAACTCCATCCAGTTTATCCCTTAATAGTTTTCCAAAAGTCCATAGGGCAAGTTAAGCCCGCAAAGCAGCCCCTACCTCCTGCGACAATTTATCAAGAATTTGCTGCTGAACTCTATCAACTTCTTCGTCAGTCAAAGTATGTGTGGGAGATTGATAGACAATCTTGAAAGCAAAGGATTTCTTGCCCGCCGGCACCTGCTCACCAACATAAAGGTCAAAAAGAGTCACCTGAGTCACCAAGGGAAAATCTTGAATAATGGCATAAATCTGTTGATAGGTTATCTGTTCACTTACCAACAGCGCAATATCTCTAGACGTGCTTGGATACCGGGAAATTGGTTGATACTCCTTAGTGCTAGCTATAAGAGAGGATAGCTTATCTAAGTCAATTTCAATAAGATAAGCAGTCTCAGAAAGCTCAAAGGCTTCCGATACCTTGGGATGTAATTCACCGATAACACCCACCCTGTCATTACCAACGATTATACTAGCACTTCTCCCAAGGCATAAGGTTTCATCTTTAGTTAGTTCAAGGCTCGCCACCAATTCCAGCTGTGATAAAAGAGTCTCTACCACTCCTTTAGCAACAAAGAAATCAACAGGCTCTGCTTTACCCCGCCAGAATAAGCCACGCTGTAGACCGCTCAACACGGCACAAAGCATCTCTCTCTCCAAAGGTAACTCTCCCTTCCGAGGTAAGAATACCTTCCCGATCTCGAAAAGCCTGATGCTGTTTTCCTGATATCTTTCATTGCGAGCTAAAACTGACAGGAGCCCAGCTCGCAAGCTAGTACGAAGGTATTCCTGCTCTCTGCTCATGGGATGAGCTACTCTTATCGGCGCTGGGCCTATCAGGCGAAGTTCAGGTGAAAGCTTGCTCATCATCTCCAGGCTAGTCAAGGAATAGGTAAGTACTTCCTGGAAACCACAGCCAACTAAGACATTCCGCAGTTTTTGCCTAAGTGATAGCATTGGTATTGGCTCATGCATTGGCAAAGGGGCACTTAACATAGTAGTCGGAATGCTATCATAACCAATAATACGAGCCACCTCTTCCACTAAGTCAGCGCTGCAGCTAATATCAGTACGCCACCAAGGAATGTTGACTCGAATCTCTAACGATGCCTCGGTTTGTTCGCAACTGAAACCCAAAAGCTCTAACGCCTTTACTATCTCACTAAGCCCTACCTCCACACCAAGTAGCCGTTCAACCTGAGCAGTAGACAACAGTATAGGTTCTCTCTGCCACTTGCCCGGGTAAGCATCAATCACCCCCTTAGCCACCTTGCCACCAGCTAATTCCCCTATCAATTGAGTAGCCCGTTTTAACGCCACCAGTGGTAAGTCTCGACTAAGCCCCTTCTCAAAACGCAGCGAGGCTTCGCTGCTCAACCGAAGGGCAATGCTCCCTCGATGAATAGCCGCTTGATTGAAGTTCGCCGATTCTATCAGAACAGTGGTAGTATTATCCGTAACCTCCGCATCCATCCCCCCCATAATACCGGCAACGGCAATCGCTCGTTCCTTGTCAGCAATGACCAATATGTCCTGGTCAAGAATCCGCTCAATCCCATCCAAAGTAGTTATAGTCTCGCCTTCTTCTGCCCGACGTACTACAATCTGCTTTCCGCGGATTCCACTGTAATCAAAGGCATGAAGTGGCTGCCCGTATTCCAACATCACATAGTTAGTAACATCGACAATATTATTAATAGGCCGCATGCCGCAAGCTAACAAACGCTGCTGCAACCATTGAGGCGATGAAGCTATCTTAACCCCGGTAAGCAAGCTAGCACAGTATCTGGGGCATAGGTCTGGAGCAACAATCTCTACAGAGGCAAAGAAATCTATCGCATTTTCTACCTCGTTATAACAAACTTCAGGAATATTAAATTTCTCTCCGGTAAGAGCTGCTGCCTCCCTGGCAATGCCGATCACCGATAAGCAATCAGGACGATTAGGCGTTACATCCAGGTCAAAAATCGCATCACCAAGGTATCCAGATAAAGGAGTGCCAACAGGCGCTTCTGGAGGTAAAACCATAATCCCTTCATGCCTATCAGAAATTCCTAACTCCTTCTCAGAGCAGACCATACCTTCAGAAACAACACCGCGAATCTTGACTGGCTTTAACCGAACAACCTCTCCAGTATGACCATCTATAAGCTGAGCCCCCACATGGGCAAAAGCCACCTTATCACCAACCACAAGATTAGGTGCACCACAAACTACAGTAATCTCTTGCTTCCCTAAATCAACCGTTGCCAGCCTTAATCGATCAGCATTAGGATGAGCACCAACACCGACTATTTTGCCAACCACTATATCCTTCCAGTTCTCGCCGATAACCTGTACTTCATTGACCTCCACGCCAGCCATAGTCAATTTTTCAGCCAGCTTTTCAGGCAGCACTGTAATATCAACATAGTCGCTGAGCCATCTAAGTGAAACTTTCATCCTTCATCCCTTCAAAAGAGAATGCTATAATGTAGCACTAAACTCTGATAATTTCCCATAGTCTGCTCCCGAGTTTCGCAACCAAACCAGGCCACCAGAACACCCATAACCAGCCACATAATGTTCCGCAGTCACACTTAAAATAACAAGCTATATCCACAGCCGAAAACTACGGCTCTAGAATTGCTTTAAAAACCTGAGGTCGTTGCCATAGAAGAGACGAATATCATCTATACCATAACGAAGCATCGGAATACGCTCCACACCCATGCCAAAGGCAAAACCAGAATAGACTTCAGGGTCGATATCAACACGTCGGAGGACTTCAGGATGAACCATCCCGGCACCTAAGATTTCAATCCAGCCACTATTGCCACATAGTCGGCAACCAGTTCCTCCACAGGCTAAACAATCAATAGCTACCTCGACGCCAGGCTCCACGAAGGGAAAGTAATCGCACCGAAAGCGAACCTTTCTCTCCTCACCAAAAAGGCAGCGAGTAAATTCAAATAGAGTGCCCTTTAAATCCGCTAAGGTGATATTTTTATCTACCGCCAGCCCTTCTACTTGATAAAACATCCATTCGTGCGTGGCATCAGTAGCTTCATATCTGTAGACTCGCCCAGGTGCTATTACCCTTATCGGCGGACGTGATTTTTCCATAACTCTTATCTGAACTGGAGAGGTATGCGTACGCAAAAGCATTGGTCTATCACCAGTCTTGGTATCAGAGTCCATCCATAAGGTAGCGAACATGTCCCGGGCTGGGTGGTCTGCCGGCATGTTAAGAGCTTCAAAATTGTAATACTCCCACTCCACCTCTGGCCCCTCAACAACCTGAAAACCCATGCCACCAAAAATACTACAAATCTCATCGAGTGTCTGAGTTGTCAGATGCAGGTGACCCAGAAGAACGCTCTCCCCTGGCAAAGTAACATCGAGGCTTTCACGCTGTAAAGAAAGGGCTAAACCTTGCTCTAAACCCTTCTTTTTTTCTGCCAAACTGGTCTCGAGCGCTTTCTTGACCTCATTGGCTCGAGCCCCAACCACACGTCTCTCCTTCAGCGACAAAGTTGCCAGCGAACGCAAAGTCTGTATTAAGTCACTTTTCTTACCCAAATAGCGAATCCGCCAGGCTTCAAGTTCCTCAAGATTTGTGACTTTGCCTAACTCATCAAAAGCCTTAGAGGCAAGCTCTTCAAGTTGATTCAGCACCATTCCTACTATGCGAGGGATTAGCTTTTAACTTTGTCTGAGGCTAATGTCAATATTTCGGAAAAACTGGTGGGGTCATTTACCGCCATCTCTGCCAATTCTTTGCGGTTGATTTCCACATTGGCTTTTCTTAAGCCATCGATAAGTTGGCTATAAGAAATTCCACCAGCACGGGCAGCAGCATTAATGCGAGTAATCCACAACCGCCTCATATCACCCTTACGTTCCCGGCGGTGGCAATAGGCATAATGCAAGGCATGCAACATAGACTCATGAGCCTGCCGATATAAAGCATGCCTACTCCCCTTATGTCCCTTGGTTAATTCAAGTATTTTTTTATGTCGTCGATGAGTAACTACTCCACCTTTAACTCGCGGCAACTATTCCCTCCTAATTTACTTCAAGCCGTAAGGCAACAGCCTCTTCACCCTCGCCTTATCCGAAGGGTGAACAGGAATTGTCTCATCATAAAGACGCTTAGTCCTAGCTGGCTTCTTACGCCTCAGGTGGCTTTTGCCACCCTTAACACGCATAATCTTGCCGCTGCCAGTTATATGGAAGCGGCTCTTGGCTCCCTTGTGAGTCTTAAGCTTCGGCATCTAAATCTTTCTCCTTGACATCTGCTTCCTTGGTTTGCCTAACAGAAACCGGGGAAAATACCAGGCTCATGATACGTCCATCCAACGATGGTGAACCATCTAAAACACCTATATCCCTCAGGTCGTCTGTGACTTTTTGTAATGCATTCAAACCTAACTCCGGGTGAGTAATCTCACGTCCCCGAAAAACTACAAAAACTCTTACCTTATCACCACCCTCTAATAGCTTCCTAGCTGCCCTAATCTTAGTTTCGAGGTCATGTTCCTTAACCCTCGGCCTGATACGAACTTCCTTAAGCAAGCTAGCCCTCTGGCTCCTTCGCGCTTTTCGTTCCTTTTTGGTCTGTTCGTATTTATACTTTCCATAATCAAGAAGCCGGCACACGGGGGGAACTGAGGTAGACGATACCTCCACTAAATCAAGATTTTGCTCATTGGCAAGCTGCAGCGCTTTCTCAATCGGCATCACTCCCAATTGCTCTCCCCCTCCACCTATAAGCCGAATTTCCCTAGCTCGAATTTGCCGGTTAGTACGTAACTTCTTGACTATGTCTCTCCTCACCTCCCTTGTCATTACCGAATCACTAGGCAAAATATATCATATTCACGAGATGAAATCAAAGCTTGTCCGAGATTTTAGCCTCAATAATTGGTTTTATCCTATCCACAAACTCAGAAAGCGACAGCGAGCCCAAGTCCTCCCCGTTTCTCAACCGAGGGGAAACTGTAGAAGCAGCTAGCTCCTTATCACCAATAACAAGCATGTAAGGAACCTTCCCCAACTGAGCCTCTCTGATCTTCAAGTTCATTCTCTCCGAGCGCTCATCAACCTGAACACGAATGCCATTATTCCTAAGCTCGATTGCCAATTGATGCGCATAATCCAGATGGCGGTCAGCTATAGAAATTATCACTACTTGAACCGGAGATAGCCATACAGGAAAAGCACCAGCATAGTGTTCAATAAGACAGGCCATAAACCGCTCCATACTCCCTAATACCGTGCGATGTACCATTATCACCTGATGTTCCGAGCCATCGTCGCCAATGTAATTAACACCAAAACGTTGCGGCAAGTTAAAATCAACCTGAATAGTTGGGCCTTGCCATAATCGCCCCAAAGCGTCTCTAAGCTTGATATCAATTTTAGGTCCGTAGAAGACCCCCTCGCCTGGATCTATCGTGTAATCAAGCTTAAGGCCTTCCAGAACTTTCCTTAAGCACTCCGTAGCTTCTTCCCAGACCTGGATAGTCCCAGCATATTTCTCAGGCCTGGTAGATAGAAGTAACTCATAATTACCAAAACCAAACGTGTGCATCATAAAACGAGCTAACTGCACCACCTCTGTTACCTCAGCCTCAAGCTGGTCAGGACGGCAGAAAATATGGGCGTCATCTTGAGTGAAACCACGTACCCGTGCCAGGCCATGCAATACTCCCGACCGCTCATATCGATACACTGTACCTAGCTCAGCGTAACGCAGCGGTAAACTGCGATAGCTGCGCAACTGAGTCTTGTAAATCAGGATGTGCCCCAGACAGTTCATTGGTTTAATAATATATTCCTGCCCCTCGATATCCATTGGCGAATATAAATTTTCCCGGTAAAAGTCCCAATGTCCACTGGTCTTCCACAAATCTACCTTGGCAATATGTGGAGTGTAAACAATGTCGTAACCTCGCTTCCTATGCTCTTCCTTCCAAAAGTCCTCGATAATTTGGCGTACTAAAGCGCCCTTAGGATGCCAATGGACCAACCCGGGGCCAGCCTCCTCATGAAGGCTAAAGAGGTCAAGCTCCTTACCCAACTTCCTGTGGTCTCGCTTGCCTGCTTCAGCCAACCGAGCTAGGTAGTCCTCAAGCTCAGTCTCAGTCTCAAAAGCAACACCATAAATCCTTTGCAGCATAGGACGCTTTTCATCACCCCGCCAGTAAGCTCCAGCAACACTAGTAAGTTTAAAAGCCTTGATATCGCCCGTGGCATTCACGTGAGGGCCACGGCATAAGTCGACAAAAGAGCCTTGTCGGTAAATAGTTACCGTCTCATCAGGAAGTTCCCTGATAAGCTCTAACTTATAAGGCTGAGTGGAAAAGAACTCCAGAGCCTTCGCTTTACCCATCTCTTCCTTAGCAAAAGGCACATCAGAAGCAATTATTTCTTTCATCCTGGCTTCAATCACTGGCAAATCTTCAACTGCCAGAGTCCGGGGCAGCTCAAAATCGTAATAGAAACCATCCTCAATAGCTGGGCCGATACCAAACTTAGCCTCAGGGAAAAGGGACTGGACAGCCTCAGCCATCACATGAGCAGCCGAATGCCTCATCCTTTCCAATCTCGCCTCTTTTCCCTCTGCAGCCATCTTCAAACTCCTACACCAGACTAAACAAAAACCCCACGCTATTATAAGCGAGAGGCCACCCCCGGATTAACTCTACTCAGAACTAACAACAGCTAACAAAACGACGCACAAATGCTTTTTGCTAAATTTGTTTTATAGTCGGTTAATATCAAGTATTAGACTCCAAACCAGCCAGCCCTGCGTGGTCGCTGCAGCGCTAACCACCAAGCTAACCGCCCTTCGCTACTGCATTCTATCAGTGCTCCCAATAGATAGTCAAGCCGAGTATTCAACCCCTTAAGTTGAATGAACTCAAATTTAAGTCTATACTATAACGTCTTACCGTCAGATTGGACCATCTTGCAATTTCATCACTCTCTAATTTGAGACCCATAGAAACAGGAGGACTGCCATGAAAGCAGAAAGGCTAGAGGAATTCGACTGTATTTTTAATCCAGGGTCTGTTGCAGTAATAGGAGCATCTCAAGGCGACGACTTTACAGCAGCTTTGATGAGCACGAAGATAAGGAAAAACCTGTTCTTAGTTAATCCAAAGTATAAAGAGATTCTTGATAAGAAGTGCCATGCCAGTATCCTGGATATAAAAGACGAAATTGACTACGCTATCGTAGCAGTGCCCGCATCGCTAGTTCCGAAGGTGTTAGGCGAGTGTATAGAGAAAGGAGTAAAAGCAGCTCATATTTTTTCCGCAGGTTTCAGCGAGACCGGACTAGACGAAAGGATAAGATTGGAAAACGAGGTGAAAGAGGTGGCGGAGGGTAAAATCAAACTAATTGGTCCCAACTGCATGGGTATCTACTGCCCCAAATCTGGACTATCCTTCAACAAGAATTCCTCGCCTGAGGAAGGACCAGTTGGAGTTATTTCGCAAAGCGGAACTTTCGCACAATTATTTGCGACCGATGGAAAAATAAAAAACATCAGTTTTAGCAAGGTAATCAGTTATGGAAATGCTATAGACCTGGATTGCCCTGACTTCTTGGAATACTTATCAGATGACCCCGAAACAAAGATTGTAGCATTATACATAGAAGGCACGAGGAACGGGAGGCGTCTCAAATCAGCATTGGCCAAAGCTACAAGAAAAAAACCGGTAGTAGCGCTAAAAGGGGGAATAACAAAACAAGGCAGCAGAGCAGCATCTTCTCATACTGCGTCTTTAGCCGGCTCACCAGAAATCTGGAGCTCCCTTTTTAAGCAAACCGGTGTGGTCCAAGTAGAAAACTTCGATGAATTAGCAGACACTATTTTAGCATTCACTTGCTCACCACCCCCTCAAGGAAAGGGAGTCTCCATCATTACCAGCTCCGGTGGTTTTAGCGTGACTGAAACCGATTCGTGCGTAAAAGCAGGGCTGGAAGTTCCTCAATTTGGTGAAGAGACAATAAGAGAATTAAGAAAGATAGTACCAACAGCAGGAACAAGCATTGGAAATCCACTAGATGCTTGGCCTATATTTTATGATAAATATGGAGCATCCGGAACTATCTCTGATGTTATCAAGCTCATAGCCCTCGATAAGGATATACATGCGCTGATAGTACACCTTGATGAGATAAGATATATGGCACAAGTGTGGGGTGATACAGTTGAATATCATCTGAAGGAGCTTATCCGCATTTTAGTCGATGGCTGTGAATATACTCGAGACAGAATCGGAAAACCTGTAATGCTCTGCATCCCTCTCGATGCTTACTCAGAAAAAGAGGATGATAGAAGGTATTGCCTGATGGTTAAGAAGGCTTTCGAATACAACCGATTCCCTGTGTTTTCCTCACTTGATGCATCAATCAAGGCACTATTTAATCTCTACAGGTATGGCACACGATTCCATAACGACTAGATTCACCTTCCCAACCTCAGAATTCATTCAGCAATTTGCCAAACAGTACATCCGGCAACCAAAACAAAACTAAATCTAACTTACCTTGCCCGCCCTAATGAGGAAGTCTGCCCTCCCATCTATCATATCTTTCAGCATTGCGCTTCAATGATTGAGCAGTCGCTTGATGATAGCAGCTTATGTTATGCCTCAATGGGAACCGAGCAGCCAATCTGGAGGAAGAACGTCAGACCACGCCTAAAGAAATAAGTGAAGGAGTGATAGAGGTCTCCCTCTTATATGCTATGGCGGGCAGTAGTGGACTTGAACCACCGACCTCTGCGATGATATGTAAGTGGTTCTCTGACAACTATGCGGTTGTTCGTCGAAGTATTATCCGTTATCGATATAAGCAAATTTTGAAATTCATTCTCTCTCATCATCCTTCTCCCCCTTTAGCAAATCAAATTCTCTCGATACAGTCCAAATATCCCATCTACCTCTCGCTACTTTCGTCTTGCTCCATTTCCTCTATATTAAGCTCTTCATCCCCAGATATCTCGGTTAATTCCTCTTGCTCCGTTTCCACCTCTTCACTCGCTTGCTCTTGATACGCTGAAAAGTACTCTGCGAGATTAACGCCCCGATAGTGCACTTCACAGACCAACTTATTGTCTTGTACACCGTCCGGCGACCCCAATTCAACCTTCTTGTTATGGATAAGTCCGGAGAGCTTTTGTTCGACAGCCATCGCTCCTTTCCCACTCTTCGGAGCAGTGTAGCCTTTCGCTTGCACGAGGTCTCCTGTTTCATCTCCGAATTCCCACCTGGGAGATACCTCAAAGGTGTTTCCGTCAATAACCGCTACTACTTTGAATGTCTCCATTATTACCTCCCAGCGAACATATCATAAAGATAAGCCAACTTAGTGCCACGTCTATCTTAACAGGGAGTAGTATTAAATATCGTGTGAGAATTATACAACAGAGCATATTAGATTTAAAAAGAGGGTGTGCCAGTTCTGTCTATTGTACACTATGGTGGGCAGTAGTGGACTTGAACCACTGACCTCTGCGATGTCAACGCAGCGCTCTAACCAACTGAGCTAACCGCCCTTTATCGCTGCATTTTATCAGCGCTTTTACAGATAATCAAGCTACTGACTCCTGAACAAAGTGCTAGACCTTCCAGCTCAATCCAAAAGTGCTTTATCCCTTGCTGCTCGACTTTACACTACTTGTTAGCATAATTTGCACAACATTGCCACACTTAGGGCAGGCAACCTCGATAGTGACCGGCTGCTTCATTATCCGCTCCACCAGAGCCGTAACCACAGAATCAATATTGTCCAGCCTCTGGTCCAACATTTCTAAACGCTTTTCAAATTGCCCCTGTTCCATAATTCTAAACCTTCTCTCACCAAGGACGCTGCCTTTTACAACAAAAAACAAAAGAGGAGAGAGAGCTTTTTAAAATCTCCTCCCCCAGACTAAATCAACTATCTGCCGTCCCCCCCTTTACAAACTTTTCTCAGCTACCCCCATTGCTCCCAGTTCCTCTTTATCAGCCTTTATTAAGCCCTCTATCTGGCTACTGACAGTGCCCTCCAAGTATTTCCGAAAAGCTTCCCGAGCTGCTGGAGAAGACCGTACCGCTTCTTTAGCCCGCTGCCACTCATCCTTAATCAACCCAGCCACTCTCTCAGAACTCAACGGAAACTCCTCTCCCATCGTAGACTCTGCCTTATCAAGGACCCTGCTTATCACCGCCCGTTTTAAACGGTCAAAAGAGAGCAGTTCCTCTGGCGAATAAGACTGCGATGACCTTTTTTCATCTGTCATCTCACCACCTCCGGCTTAATATTTCATTAAACACCTTTTCGATATTACCTATAATATGCCCCATCAAGCGCTATGTCAAGCCATGGTAGTGGGCCAATTTGGACATAAGGTTAGAACGTGATAGTTACTATTTTATTGTGTGATTATCCCGTGGGGGTACGTAGTAAACTAGTTAAATACCACTGCATAAGTATTACTCCACATATAAGGGCAAATACAGCAACGGCGAATATGCGGTATATATTACGCTCAATTTCTTTGGCGAGTGCCTTTTTCTGTCCAGCCCGTTCTAGTGCCAATGATTTTGCTTTGTAGTGCAGTGATATCATTGAGACTAGCAGAGCTACCCCTATACTGAAAAGAAGCATACTACTAGGTAATGTAATTGTTGGTGCAACCATGATTTACCTCCTACAATCAATTGTAGCACCCTATTGAACCTTGTCAATTACTACGCTAGACAAAACTCATCAAATATGGCATACTTAAGATATGCCTAAGCGTTCAAGCAAGAAAAAGACACCCAAAGACATCAATCAGCTAGCGGCTTTCATAGCTGAGCAAGCTACTACTGAACCTGTAGAGCCATCGGAAAAGAACCCTGCTGCTGTAGCTCTGGGTAGGTTAGGAGGGTTGAAAGGTGGTAAGGCTAGAGCTGAGAAGCTAACGCCTAAACAGCGTAAAGAAATAGCTGAGAAAGCTGCCAAGGCTAGGTGGTCAAAAGAATTAGAAAAATAAGATGATTATAGGGCAAACTGTTTCTCGTTTCACCAGTGCTATGCCAAAATGATTCTCTATCAGCTTAAAAAATGATGTTAACGCCCTATTGACAAACATAGAGAGTTTTGAGATAATAATAGGGATGAGGGGCTCACTCCGCTCAACAGGTAATCCGCTAGTTTTGGAGGACTATCGGAACCCAAGTGTTGGGCTCCCCTCATCCTTATGTGTATAGATTAACACCATATAAAGCCTAGATGCAAGGGTTGTCTCTTAAAGGATTCTTAAACAATTTTGAACTGAAATGAACGAACATAAGACAGAACAAATTGAATATGTAGATGTAGATAGATGGCGTAAAGCTATTCGGGACTCTCGATTGCACTACGAAGCAGAGGCGAAAAAGCTAAATGAGCGTGTTGAGTCTATCTCCACTGAATTAGAACTTATCGAACGTGAACTAGAACATATCAGAGTTGAGGAAGAACTAATTTCTCAAACGACACGGGCATATGAGGAACGAACAGAACAACCTTCAAGACGCTCTCCTTTACAAGGTAACAACCTACGTGAAACACTAATTATCCACTTTGCTAACTCAGATGGTTTAATTATAGGAAAAGAGACATCAAGGGCACTAACAGAAATAGGGTATTTCTCCGACCGGAATTCTGCTGATGGTGCTGTATATACCGCATTGGGGAAGTCACCATTTCAGAAATTAGATAAGGGAATATACTTCATTCCTACAGATTCCCCTGAATGGAAACGTCTTAGGGGCACAAATGGAAAAATTCTCGATGCACGTGCAATAGCGCAGCTAGGTCTTAAAGAACAACATAAGACAAAACTTATGGATAAGGTAGAGAGTATCTTGGCTGAGAATCCGAGTTGGAATCGTAAACAGGTTTCTAAAGAACTTCAGAAACAAGGTTGGGACTTTGGAGGCAAGAACCCCAACCTCGTTGTTAGTGGTGTCTTTATGAAGAGAGCGAAAGACCAAAAACAAATATCTAATCAGACCTTACAGCCTCTCCTTAGTAGCACCTCCTAAACCTAAGAGCCGTAAACCAAAAGACATCAGTGCTGCTACTGGTGTCTTTTTATGTCCCTGAATATTGGGAATGACCAAAAATCTTCCTAAACAAGCCATATCTGAGTATATAAAAAGGCCATGAAGCTCCCTTTTGCGCAACATAACAACATAAATAGTTTGGAGCGCATACCACGTCTTGGAACATCAATCTATTTCTTAATGAAATATCCTTTGGGGTCAAAGAGCCTCAGCATGGTTATTTCTTCCTTGGTCGGCGGCTGGACTTCTTTTAAATCCGGGGCGAATTCGAGTTTCCATCCCACCCTCTCCTTTATCACAGCTATAGCTTCTTCCCCATGGCCCGTCTCAGAAGGAATGTAGGCTGTGAGGGTAAAGGTTTCCCTGTCCCCTATCTTTTCAAAAATGCCGACATCCGTGACCAAGGTCCTTACGTTTTTTCCAGGAAAAGTGATGTATGGTACTTCCTCTACTAACCGCTGCTTGCCCGAGTTAACTACCACTACGGTATCCTTAGTGGTGCTGGCTACGTCGTTGGCGCCCCCAGAACCCACAAGGTAGGCCTGGCCCGGAATTTTTGTCGAGTTTACATTGCCGAATTTGTCCGCTTGAGCGGCTCCTAAAACCCCAATACATCGATTCTCTGAACCACCAACAAAAAGCCCCAGAGTTGTATCTATGTTGGTCAGAATCTTGCATGTGGGCAAATTGAGGTAACTAAACACAAACGGCTCCGATGGCCTCGGCAAGAAACCATACACACCTATCTCAGCCATTAAATCCACCATATATCCCCTCTCCTTAAGCGCATAAACAGCAAGCCAGGCCGACAAGTTTGGGAGCCCTATACCAGCCAGTATCGTCTTATATCCTTCCGAGATACACTTCTCAGCTATAATCCTGCTACCAGCTACCACCATTCTCTCCAGGGAATTTGGCTGCTTCTTGAAATCAACCCTCCGAATCTCAGACATCGTTTCAGCTACCCAAGCATTAGGATCAGCCTTCCCTTTTAGATAAAGGAGCCTGTCTTTACCAAGCTTCGAAAGGTAGTCGTTATGGTCTTCACAGCTTAGAACCCAATCTTCCACCCACCTTGAGAACTTTTTTTCATCCTTAGCGGCTTCTGTTACCTGAGCCATAAAATCGTAGTCATCACAATAGGCCTCAAATTCAGGTAACCCATGGTGTGTCACCCCAGCCGGATGGGCTCCATAAGGTACCTCGCAAACCGCCCGAACCATATAGGATGGGATTCGGACGAGATGTGAACACCTGCGGATATACTCTGTAGAGACTATCTTCTCCACGCTAACTATCACTCCATTTTTTGCACCCCACGCCCCAAAAGCATCAATACCCAAGGGATAGGTCATTATGGTGTTGCCACAACGGTCAGCAGCAACGCCATGAATCAAGGTTATATCCGGTCTCAAAGCTCTCATCAACCCTATTTTCTCGCCCTGATTGAAGGGGTCCTCCATGACTATAAATGATTCCTTGTTTTCCACTTCCATGGAACTCCCCAAGAGCGACTTGGTAGGGATGAAACCCCATCCCATTGCCCCTGCCAGAAGCCTTTGGGAGACGGTACGCATCGTCCAATTCTCGAATTCTATCTCACCGGAGTCGTAGGCTTTCTGAACAAGGAGATTAGGACTTGGAGACGGATATCCATTTCCGGCGAAACTCACCACGGCTTTTTTCATAAGCCTCCCCAGAACCAAAGCAAGTAGGGGCCCGGATATAGACTGGCATACAATGGTAAAACCTGGTTTCTTTCCCCAGAACTCCCTTAC
>QYPU01000077.1 GCA_007280145.1 Dehalococcoidia bacterium
TCCCCCCGTTTTTATTTTCTTTCTAACAAGGCTTGTAGCTCTCCAGCTCTTTGCGAATCGATTTTTCCTTTAGCCAAAGCAATCGGTATGGTCTGTAGCCCTAGCTCTTTATAGGTACCGAGCAAAGATGGGTTTTCCTTTTCTAGTGCCTCCAGATGCTTCCTTATGGTACCCAGGTCGCCTCGGGCGATAGGCCCGGTAAGACAGGTAGGGAGGCCAACATTTTCAATGTTGCTTAGTGTACCCTGTAGCAGGGGCATGAGAGCTTTGGTTGCCTTTGCTTGTGGTACTCCGAAAGTCTGCCACAAATCTGTAGCTAACTTGACCAGGGTTACCAGGTAATTGCAGGCAATGACTGCTGCTGCATGATATAGTACCTTATCGCCAGACTTGAGGATTACCCAGTCTCCTTCCAAGTCAGTAGCCATTTCCTTGAGCATAGTCAGCAGCGGTTCCTCAGCTTCAACAGCGAAGGTGGAGCCAGGTATGTTGTCTATCGCTTGTTCAACGCTGGCGAAGGCCTGTAAGGGGTGTAAGCAGCCTGTATTAGCCCCACGCTGCTTGGCTGGTTCTAAAATGTCAACGGAGTGAGCGCCGCTGCAGTGAATTACGTTTTGCTCATTATACCACTGAACTTCAGCAGCCACCTGGGGAATGATGTCATCAGGAGTGGTAATGAAAACAAGCTGGGCTACATCAGCCACCTCTTGAGCTGCTTTATAAACCTTGCAGCCGCTTACTTTTTCAGCTAGTTTCTCTGCTGAGGTCAAGCTCCGGCTAGATACAGCGATTACCTGGTACCTCTGTTGGGCAAGCCTTACAGCTAGAGCTGTACCTGTTGTTCCTGCACCTATAAAGCCTATTGTTAGCATCTTTCCCTCCCCTCAGGTCATGTCCTTGGCTGCTGTCACCCCGCCTATTGTTTCTGCTTGTTGAATTGCCCTGATTATGGCATCAGCCACTACCTCGGCAGCCACTGAACCAACTATGGTAACATCACTTACCTTTTCGCCTAAAGAAAGCGCAAATATAGCATCGCCATCATGCATTGTATGGCTGGGGCTGATAGCCCGGGCTACACCGTCCTGTGCCATCTGGGCTACTTTGTTTACCTGCTCTTTGTTCAAGGCAGCGTTGGTAGCCACTACCCCTAATGTGGTGTTGGCCGGCACAGAATCCTGCTTGCTGTAAGCTTGTTTTAATATTTCATTAGTACTGAGAAAGCCCTTGTTCTGCTGATGGCGAGGGCCAGCTAGGATTTTCCCTGTTCTGGGGTTAATGACATCTCCGATGGCATTAACTACAACCAGGGCAGCAACAATGATGCCGCCACCTATTTTCTGGCTGGCTGTGCCTAAGCCGCCTTTGGTTGCCTTGTCTATTCCTAGAATTTTCCCCACTGTAGCCCCGGTGCCAGCGCCAACGCAGCCTTCAGCTACCTTCTTGTTACTGGCAGCCAGGCAAGCCTTGTAGCCTTCTTCAGCTCCAGGTCTGATTTTGGAGTCACCTATATTTAAATCAAAGATGATGGCTGCAGGAACGATAGGTACCTTGGCTACCATCGTTTCATGACCGATGTCTCGCTCCTCAAGGTAACGCATTACCCCACCAGCGGCATCCAGCCCGAAAGCACTACCGCCGCTGAAGAGGATAGCTTGAACCTTTTCTACCAAGTTCATTGGTCGGAGCAGGTCAGTTTCTCTGGTCCCCGGTGCTGAGCCTCTTACATCAACTCCAGCTACTGCCCCGGCCTCGCAGAGAATCACGGTGCAACCAGTGATTGCCTCCTTATCGGTATAATGGCCTATTTTAATCCCCGGAACATCAGTTATGGCGTTATACATAGCTACAAATAAAACCTTCTCAGCACTGCCATTGCGTTATACATAGCTACAAAAAACAAAACCTTCTCAGCACTGCCGAGAAGGCTTTATGGACATCACTACTATTTCCCGTCTCGGTCATCGCTGATCCAAGCGGACATTATTTGTTTTTCTAAAAAAAATTTAAGGCTCACCGCCCTACGGTCGATGGCAATTATGATAGTACAAAATTTTCTCTATTTTGTCAACAAGCCGGAATTACCTCCATATCACACCTACCATTGCCTTTGCCAATGATACTTCAATCGAAAATCCTTCCCCAGCTAACAGACGCTAACTACGAAAGACTTCTCTGGCAAAGCCAGCTCAGCTTGAACTTCTAGCAGTTTCCGCTATAATATAAGGGATTTAGCAGGCTACTTTCAAATAAGGAGGCATAAGGAAAATGGACTTCGACTTCTCCGAGGAACAAAAAATGTTTAAGGAAGCCATAAGGGATTTCGCCCAAAAAGAAGTAGCACCAATTGTAAAGGAGGCCGAAGAAAAGGAAACTGCACCGGTAGATTTGTTTTCCAAGTTAGGAAAGCTCGGCTACCTTTGTCCAGCTTATCCACCACAATACGGAGGGGGTGGGTTGGGCAAGATTGGTGACTGTATCCTGGTTGAGGAACTAGCCCGGGTTTGCTCCGGAATCACCTCCGGAATAATGGTTCAATCAGGGCTTAGTACCTTCCCTATTTTAGCCCACGGGACTAAGGAGCAAAAGCAGGAGTTCCTAATTCCAGCAACTAGAGGTGAGAAAATCGCTGCCTATGGTCTTACCGAGCCTAACGCCGGTTCAGACGCCGCAGCTGTTGAAACAACGGCCAAAAGAGATGGCAACTATTATATTGTAAACGGTAGTAAAATTTATATCACAAATGGGCAAATTTGTGATTTCGTCACAATAGCTGCTTCCACCGACAAAAGCAAGGGCAGTCGAGGAATAAGCACTATTATCGTAGACAAGTCCACTTCTGGTTTCACCGTCAACAAGATGAAAAAACTAGGGCATCACTCGGCGGCTACTGGTGAACTTGCCTTTGATAATTGCCATGTGCCTGTAGATAACCTGATTGGAGAGGAAGGGAAAGGCTACAGATACATGTTAGAGGCTCTGAATGGAGCTAGGATTTCACATAGTGCCCGCAGCCTGGGAACAGCTCAAGCTGCTTTTGACGCCTCCCTCAATTATGCCAAGCAAAGAATCCAGTTCGGGCAGCCAATAGGGAAGTTTCAAGCTATCTCCTTCAAATTAGCTCGCATGGCTGCAGAAATAGAAGCTGCTAGATGGCTTCTCTATCGGGTCGCTTGGCTTTATGACCAAGGGAATGAATGCCGCAAAGAAGCACCAATGACTAAGGTCTTCTCCTCCGAAATGGCCATCCGAACTGCAGAGGAGGCTATGCGAATCCACGCCGGCGCCGGTTACTTGGCTGAGTCAACAATCGACCGCTATTTCCGAGACGCTATTCTTTTCCATACTACTGAGGGAACTACTGAGATCCAAGAGTTAGTCATCGCAAGAGAACTTGGACTCTAAAGAACCATACCTATGAAACTTCAGAGCTGTAGCGACTCGTTATGTCCCGACAAGCCGGCATTCACCACAGCGGGTTTAGTTAATTGCCATGTATCTACGTTACTTGCGGTAAGACGAGGTGAAAACATGCGTTGTCGAAGAACCAAACTATAAAAGGGGGCAAAGAATGGCAAAGACTGAAGAGTTAATTGAGGCATACAAGGCCAAACGTGAGCAAATAAAGCAAATGGGAGCCCCCAAAGCTATTGAACAGCGCCACAAAGCAGGACAGTGGTCGGCCCGGGAAAGGGTTGACTACCTCTTTGACCCAGGCACTTTCACCGAAATAGGGCTGTTCGTCAAGCACAGGACTATACATTTCGGCATGGATAAAAGGGAGATACCGGCCGAAGGAGTAATAACTGGTTATGGTAAGGTAAATGGCAGCCCTGTTGTAGCTATCGCTGAGGACTACACGGCTATGGCAGGGACTTTCGGTGAATACCACGGTAAGAAATTTGCCCGGGCTCTTGATTTTGCTAAAGACATGGGCTGGCCTTGTATAAGCATGAATGACTCGGGCGGAGCTCGGCTCCAAGAAGGAATGGATACCCTTGAGTCCTACGGCTGGTTATTTAGGGCTCAAATTCTGGCGTCAGGGATAATCCCTCAAGTATCCTTGCTCATGGGACCGTGCCTGGGGGGCCAAGCCTATCATCCGGTGATGCAGGACTTCCTCATCCAATGTCGGCATACTGGCTTTATGGGGATAGCTGGCCCCGCCTTCGTCAAAACCCAGATTGGAGAGGAAATCACACTTGAGGAGCTTTCCGGCTGGAAAGCTCACGCTGTTAAATCAGGACAAACCCACCTTGTAGCCGAAAATGATAAAGATGCTTTAGACATGTGCAAGCAACTCTTATCCTTCCTACCCTCCAATAACAAGCAAAAGCCACACCGTATCGAGACGAAGGATGACCCTGAGAGAATAGTCCCGGAACTGGACACCTTAATTCCTGACCGTCCTACCCAACCCTTCGATATGCATAAAGTGATTACGGCAGTAATAGATGATAGCTATTTCTTTGAGTTAATGAAAGATTACGCCCCGAACTGCATAATAGGCTTCGCCCGCTTTAATGGGCGCCCCGTAGGCATAGTAGCCAACCAGCCGATGCAGGCTGCCGGGGTCATAAACATAGATGCCGCAGACAAAATGGCTAGATTTATAAGGTTCTGTGACTTATTTAACATCCCCCTAATCAGCTTTCAGGACTGTCCCGGCTATATGATAGGTTCCGAGCAGGATTGGAAGGGCATTCTGCGTCATGGCGCCAAGTTGCTCTACGCCTGGGCTGATGCTACCGTGCCCCTGATTTCAATTATAGTGAGAAAGTCCTACGCTGGCGCTCACTACGGGATGCTAGATAAAGCCATTGGTGCTGACCTTGTCTTTGCCTGGCCGACAGCTCAGATTACCATCGTCGGCGCTGAGACTGCGGCTAGTGTTATCTTCGCCAGGGAGATAAGAGAAGCACAAAACCAACAAGAGGTGAGAGCAAAGCGGATAAAGGAATACCAGGAACTCTATGAGAACCCCTACAGCGCTGCTGAGCGGGGGTATGTTGACGATATTATAATACCTAGCGAGACCAGGAAGATTATAAACAGGGCCCTAGACGCCTTGGAAAATAAGACCGTGGCCAGGCCTTGGAGAAAGTATTCCAACATCAATCTGTGAGTCTGTGCTGGAGTCACCTGTCTGCAGGTGCCCCATCCTGGAGTGGTGCCCGCAAAGGGAGAGCTGTGAGTTTGCTACATAGCAAACCCCAAACCCCAATGTCAAAATCCTAAACAAATTCTAAATCTCCTTTGGCATTCTATGATTTTGTTGTCATACCACAAAGTTAATCATCCGACTAAACAGGTAGGGTTGTTAAGGCTAACTATAGTCTAGCTGTACGGCTTTATTTCAGGCTACTTGCGTTGCTAAATAAGTATGTATAGAGGCAGCAGCACGCTTGCCAGCACCCATAGCACTGATGACTGTGGCTGACCCTGTGGTTAGGTCGCCTCCAGCCCACACTGCTGGTCTACTGGTGAGTCCTGTTTCCTTGTCAGCGACGACCGTACCCCTTTTTGTAGTTTCCAGCCCTTCGGTTGTAGCTGGAATTAGAGGGTTGGGAGTTGTGCCCAGGGCAACGATTACAGTATCCGTGTTGATGATAAACTCACTATTAGGTTTGGGGATAGGACGTGGTCTGCCGCTAGCATCAGGTTCCCCAAGCTCCATCTCTACGCATTCCATCCCGGTGACTATCCCATCATCATTGCCGAGGAACCTCTTGGGGTTGGTCAGGAACTGAAAGATAGTCCCCTCTTCCTCAGCATTTTCTACCTCCTCGAGTCGGGCTGGCAATTCAGCCCGGGAGCGGCGGTATACCACACGCACCTCTTGAGCTCCCAACCTGAGGGCGCATCTTGCAGAGTCCATAGCCACGTTTCCGCCTCCGATTACGACTACTCGCTCACCAACATTGACGGGTGTCAGGTGCTCGGGGAAGAGGTAAGCTTTCATTAAATTCACTCTGGTGAGAAACTCGTTGGCAGAATAGATACCACTCAGATTCTCTCCCGGGATGTTTAGAAACATGGGCAAGCCCGCTCCAGTACCTAAAAACACAGCTTGGAAACTATCCTTAGCAAGTTCATCAATGGTGATTGTCTTACCCACGACCCAATTCAGCACCAGTTCCACACCCAGGGATTTTACATAGTCCACCTCGGCTTGCACGATGGCCTTAGGTAATCTAAACTCTGGGATGCCATACATGAGCACACCGCCAGCCACATGTAGGGCTTCAAAAATGGTGACTTTGTGTCCTAATTTAGCAAGGTCGGCGGCGGCTGTAAGCCCGGCGGGTCCGGCGCCAACTACAGCTACTCTCTTACCTGATGGCTTTGAGGCTATGAATTGCGGCCGACGCTTAGCAATATCTGCCAACTCCCAATCGGCTATATAACGTTCCAGTCGTCCAACAGCTATAGGCGCTCCCTTCTTGGCAAGAGTGCATTTTACCTCGCACTGGGTTTCTTGGGGACATACCCTGCCGCAGATGGCAGGAAGGCTGTTCTTAGCTTTGAGTATCTTTGCCGCTTCAGCCAGATTGCCTTCCTGAATTTCTTTAATGAATTCGGGTATATCTACTTCTACTGGACAGCCATCCACGCAAGGTCTCTTGGGGCATTGCAGACAGCGATTTGCTTCTGCTATCGCCTGTTCTTCGGTGTAACCTAAGGCGACCTCTTGAAAGTTCAGCACCCTTAACAAGGGGCCTTGTTTGGGCATAGCCACTCGATTCAAATCTAGCTTAGCAGCCATTGAATTATCCCCTAATGTTTACCAAGATTTTCTCAAAAGCACGCCACTTGGAATCCTTTAAGGCTTGATTCTCTTTTTCCAAATAGGTTCGCTGGCGAGCCAGTACCAAGTCCCAGTCAATCTGGTGAGCATCAAACTCTGGCCCGTCAACGCAAGCGAATTTGGTTGTATCTCCGACATTAACACGGCAGCATCCACACATGCCAGTGCCATCAACCATGATGGTGTTCAGGCTAGCGATGGTCTTAACCTCAAAGGGTTCGGTGCATTTAGCGCAGAACTTCATCATGATAGATGGGCCTATAGCTATG
The DNA here is from genome assembly GCA_007280145.1 of Dehalococcoidia bacterium. Classification (GTDB taxonomy): domain Bacteria; phylum Chloroflexota; class Dehalococcoidia; order GIF9; family UBA5629; genus QYPU01. The sequence continues at coordinate 7,078 of QYPU01000077.1, forward strand.
ACCCTGTCCACTGTCTCGTTTTGCAAAAGCTCAGCTAACGGTTCTGTAACCAGGCCTTTTCTGCCATAGGAGCCATCATCCGTAGTCACTATTAGTCTGTCGCTGAAGTTGTCCAATCGCTCTTCCCAGAAAAGCATGTTGTGGCTGCGAGCACCCATTATAGAAGTCACCTTATTGCCGGCCTGCTTTAGAGCCCGAGCGATGGGCACCATCGGTGCCACTCCCACTCCACCAGCCACGCAGACTACACTGCCAAAGTTTTCGATATGGCTAGGTACACCCAGGGGGCCGACAACATCTTTTACACAGTCCCCTACACCTATTGTGGCCATCATCATTGTTGAGGCACCTACCTCCATAAAAACGACAGTTATATCTCCATTGTCTTGATTCCAGTCGGCGATAGTCAGTGGGATGCGCTCTCCTGTTTCGTCTGTGCGGATGATAACAAATTGCCCCGCTTTAGCTTTCCGGGCAATGGCGGGTGCTGTAATCCTGAGGAGGTGAATCTTGGGGGCTAAATCTTGCCTTTCCAGTACACTGAATCCCTCCAGGGGAGCGAGTCTTATCAGGTCGAGTGCACCTTTTGCCGTCGACTGGCATTGACACTGATGACTTTGCTTAACTACAATTTCCATATTGTGCTCTCCATTTAGATGAAATTCGCTTTAATTAAGTTGGGTTGTTTTCAAGTTGATTGGCAGGGAGTCAACTTCGGGATAGGTTATACATTTAATAGTTCAGGTATTAGCTTTGATTCGATGCTCTCAACCAGTGGCATCCTGGCAGTCTTATGTCGCTCAAAGATGCTCACAATTCTTAGAATCTCCATGTCCTTGACCCATGGCTTAGCCTGTATCTTTTTGGCCAAGGTTTCAACAGTGATTGGGGCATCTACCATAATCACCATATCTTTTGAGCCAATGACTGGGTCAACAAAATCTATGCCTGGTGTGTCTTCTACCTCGCGTATTGCCTTCACGAACTCCCGCTGCGTTAGCTTGTCGTCTGTGGTTACCATGAAATAAGCTCTTAGACCCATGACTTTTCCTCCTTTCAGTTTTTCTTCTAGAATCCTTACTATCTATTCTTAGTTAACCATACTTGCCTTACTAATACATCGATGTAAGTGCTTGTTTTTGAGCTAGGGAAACCCGCTTAAAATCAGGCATTATTTGTGGTTATCCCCAGGGGCTAAGTAAGGGTTTTCACTAATCTCTTGCCAATCTACCCTCGGTTGTGTAAGCTGATTGAGAGGGTTACAATTAAGGAGGAGGGGTATTATGAGAAAGATACGGGTATTGCTGGTTGAGGATCATGTGGTAGTGCGGGAGAGCATTTGCCAGCTTCTAGAGCGTGAGAGTGACCTGATGGTGGTCGGGCAAGCTGGAGATGGCGAGGAGGCAGTGGAGCTAACACGCCGATTAACGCCCGATGTTGTGGTTATGGATATATCCATGCCTAAATTGAACGGTATCGAAGCTACGAAGCTGATAAAGGCTCGTAACCCGTTAACAGCGGTGCTTATCTTGACGGCCTATGACTATGACCAGTATATTTTTCCGCTGCTTGAGGTAGGCGCTTGTGGCTACTTGCTGAAAGAGGTGAGCGGCGGAGAGTTGATAGAGGCTATTCGTGCTGTGTATAGGGGAGAGTCAGTGCTTCATCCCACTGTGGCCCGCAAGGTGGTAGAGCGGTTTAGGCATTTAACCGGGCCTAGTGTGAGACCCTTCGACTTGCTCACTGAGCGGGAGATGGCTGTACTTAAAGCAGCAGCCAAGGGCATGAGCAATAAGGATATCGCTGAGGAATTATGCTTAAGCGTACGCACTGTGGAAGCTCATTTGGGAACCATCTTTAACAAACTGGGTGTAGGCAGCCGTACCGAGGCAGTAATGCATGCCTTGAAGAATGGCTGGTTGGTATTGGACGATATCCCTTGAGACAAAGCTTAGATATGTTGAGGAGATATGGTAAAGGGTTCATCGAGATGGCTGATACAAGTGAAAAGGGTTCTCTGTAGCCTGCATTTTTGGCTGATATTTGCCTTATTGATAGGCTGTGGTATCCTTCATTACGTTGAGCAGATTGGAATTGCGGGCACGACTTATCCTAGTTTTCATTTCGGTTTGGCTCGCCATGCTTTTGACCGCATACTGTTTCTGGTGCCCATAGTATACTCCGGGTTTGTCTTTGGGCTTGCAGGGGGGGTAGCCGCTTCACTGGTTGCGCTTTTTTTGATGTTGCCGCGCGCCCTTTTAGTTTCGCCTAGCTCTCTAGATGCCCTACTTGAGATTGCTGGCGTAATTCTAGTTGGTACTTTAGTATGCTTGTGGTTTAGATCTCAGGCACGAAGAGTAAGGGCTGAGGAACAACGCAAACTGGCATTGGACATGATGGACAATGCGCAGCAGAAGCTCCGGTCGCAAGTTCGACTGACTATGGAGCACCAAGAAAGACTAATCACCTTGAGCGCTATTTCAGGTCTCCTTGCTGAACCCTTGGAAACGGAGCGTACTCTTCGCATAGCTATCGATGTGACTATGAAGGTTATGAAGGTTGATGCCGTCTTAGTATTTTTACTTGACCAACAAGCAGATGAATTGGTACTCACAGCTCATGAAGGTGTATCTCCACAGGTTGCCCGGAATCTAAGCAGGATAAGCTTCGGTGAAGTTTTCACTAGACGAGTAGCTGGGACTGGAGAGGTAGTGGTGGTGGAAGATGATTATGCCCCAAGGTTATTTAAGAAGGCAGCAAGGCAAGAGAAACTCCAATCGCAACTCACTGTGCCTGTCAAGTCCAGAGGTCAGGTTGTTGGCGCTCTGTGGGTAGCTAGGCATCGACGGCAGGATTTTTTCCCTGGGGATGCGGACCTCTTAGTGGCTATTGCTAACCAAATTGGCGCTGCCTTGGAAAATGCTCGTCTCTATGAGGCAGCTTGCAAAACTGCCGAAAGACTCTATAAGTCGGAAAGGGAATATAGAAGCTTATTTGAGAATGCTCACGATGCCATTTGGTTTCACAATTTCGATGGTATTATCCTGGCTGCTAATAAAGCGGCAGAGCAACTTACTGGCTATGAGGTTGAATCTTTGATAGGCATGAATGTAGCTGAATTTTTATCACAAGAGGAGCTTAAGTTAGCCAAAGAAGTGCGGCAGAAACTACTGGTGGGTGAAGTCTTTACTCAACCTTATGAGCAGAGGCTTGTTAGAAAGGATGGCTCACAGGCAACTTTTATGCTTACCTCAAGCCTTATTACTTTCGATGGGGAGCCTGTTGGCTTTCAACATATTGCCAGGGATGTAACTGAAGAGAAGCGTATGGAAGAGAACCTGCGCTTTTACCTTCAGCACATTACCAATGCCCAGGAAGAAGAGCGAAAGCGCATCTCTCGTGAGCTCCATGATAGTACTGCTCAGACTCTTATCGCCATGCTTTATCAACTGGAGAACTTTCTGCAAACTAAGACCAGTCTGCGTATGGGCGACACTAGGACCTTGTGGAAGCTGCACGAGGAGATTAGAACAGTCCTGCAGGAGGTGCGCCAGTTTGGTCGAGACTTGCGGCCATCAATTCTAGATGACTTAGGACTAATTCCAAGCCTGGAGTGGTTATGCAGCGAGATGAGGAAGGAGAATGGAACTGATACCAAGGTGCAAGTAATAGGTTCTGAGCGGCGCTTCCCTCCTGAGGTAGAGCTGATGCTATTCCGTATCATTCAAGAGGCACTCAGGAACGTGGCTAGACATTCCGCAGCCTCTGAGGCTCAGGTTACAGTTATATTCAATGAGCAGATGACCAAGGTGACTATTGAGGACAATGGTAAAGGTTTTGCTTTGCCTGAGACCATAACGGACCTATCTCGCTTGGGTAAGCTAGGGCTTGCCGGAATGCAGGAAAGGGCACGGTTGCTTGGTGGAAGCTTGAAGGTAGAATCTGAATGTGGTAAGGGCACCAGGGTGATTACAGAGGTACCCTTTTAGAATGAGGAAACGATTATACGAGACTGCACCCATCTATGTTTTGAGAGTACCAGCACCTCGAATAAGTTGGGGATACTATTAGCTAGCGTTGATGTCACCCAGAGGGTTGCCGAGAAGCTAGGCATCGAGGTCTTCGTTTATCTCCCGAATTACCATTTCGACACAAACAGGGATTGCCTGCCTGACTTCAGGCGTGCATTCCTCACTGAAGGTGTCCACATCTACCACCTCAATGGCGAAAATAACAATTTGCTTGGGTAGGGTCAAGTTTAACATATTGCCAAGCTCGAGGGCAGTAGCGAAGTCAACATCATGAGGTGAAATAGCATGTCGGGTGGTATTAAATACCTCTGGACCAAGGCGGTAAATCTGTCCTGCCTTTCCATCTACGGTCTGAATAGCATCAATAATGATGGCTTTATCATAACCAGCTAGCAGGTCCAACAGGCCCAAGCCGGCCATGTTAGTCGCCATGATTGTTGCCTCTTGTTGGCTAAGCCTGTTTTTAAGCTCTGCAGCGATGCGAAGCCCCACGCCGTCATCACTTAAAATCGGGTTACCTAATCCCAAGACCAGTGTCTTCATTAGTTCATTACTTATATGAGCTTCAAACAAACCCCTACACAGTTCATATCTATGTTAGTATGAACTAGTGCCTTGCACCTTTTCGATCTTGGCAGCGCATACCTTATACTCAGGGATTTTTGCCACCGGATCTAATGCTGGGTTTGTTAAGACATTTGCTGCGCATTCAGCGAAGTGAAATGGTATGAAAATTATCCCCTCGGACACTCTCTCTGTTATGAGTGCTTTTATCTTAATCTGCCCCCTGCGAGTTTGAATCAAAACGAACTCGCCCTTGATGATAGCCAGCCTTTTGGCATCGGCAGGAGCAATCTCCACATACCCTGTGGGTACCTCTTTATTTAGCAAGCTTGTTCTTCTAGTCATCGTCCCTGTATGGAAGTGGAACATCGTTCTCCCCGTGGTTAGTATAAAGGGGTACTCTTCATCTGGAAGTTCCGCTGGCTCTTTAAATTCTATGCCCAAAAATTTACCTTTGCCATCGGCACGAGCGAACTTTTCCTTATGTAAGTAGGGCGTTCCTGGATGTTCCTTGGAGGGGCATGGCCACTGCAATCCACCCCTTTGAAGCCGCTCATATGTTATGCCTCCGTAGCTGGGAGTTAAAGATGTCACCTCATTCATAACCTCGGCGGGTGACCCATATTCAAATTCTTTGGAACCCATCGCCTGAGCCAGATCGCAGATTATCTGCCAATCAGCTTTGCTCTCACCGAGAGGCTTAATAGCCTTCCTCACCATCTGCACCAAGCGCTCTGTGGAAGTGAATGTACCTTCTTTCTCAGCATAGGACACGGCTGGAAATACAACATCGGCTAACTGAGCTGTTTCGGTAAGGAAAATATCCTGAACAACAAGGAATTTGAGGCTTTTCAACGCTTCCCTGACATGGCCAATGTCTGGATCAGATATCATCGGGTTTTCGCCCATGATATACATCGCCTTTATATTGCCTTTCATTGCCTCATTCATCATCTCAACGACGGTAGCCCCCGGTTTCTCAGGTAGCTTCACCTTCCATGCATTCTCAAACTTAGCTCGTGTCTTTTCGTCAGTTACACTCTGGTATCCTGAATATACATTTGGCAATGCCCCCATGTCACAGGCACCTTGAACGTTGTTTTGTCCTCTCAGTGGATTAACCCCTGTGCTTGGTTTGCCAACGTTGCCGGTCAACATTGCTAGATTGGCTGTGGATATTACATTATCTACTCCCGTTGTATGTTGCGTTATCCCCATAGAATAGATAATTGATGCATGCTCAGCTTTGGCGTATGTCCTGGCGGCATCGATAAGCTTATCCTTGGGTATATGGGTTATTTCCTCTACATGCTCCGGTGTGTATTTTTCGACTGTTTTCTTAAGCTCCTCAATTCCCTCAGTGCGCTCCTTAATAAAATCCTTATCCTCCAGGCCATCATTTAGAATCACACTCATGAACCCGTTTAATACAGCAACATCTGTACCTGGTCTTTGCCTGAGGTGATAGTCAGCAAACTGGACTAAAGTAATAGCTCGCGGGTCTACAACTATGAGTTTTGCTCCCTTCTCCTTTGCTCGCAATATGTATCGCGCTATAAGGGGATGCTGTTCCGCAGTATTGGAGCCAATGATTAATATACAATCAGCATCTTCAAGTTCCCTTATTGAATTGGTCATTGCCCCGCTGCCAAAGCTTTGTACTAGGCCAACAACTGTGGAGGCATGGCATAGCCGGGCACAATGGTCAATGTTATTTGTGCCCAAAACGGCCCTGGTAAATTTCATCATGAGGTAATTCTCCTCGTTGGTGCACTTTGCTGACGAAAGCACAGCAAAGGAATCAGGGCCATGGCTCTCCTCGCATTCCTTAAACTTCTTGGCCACGGTACTCAACGCCTCGTCCCATGATGCCACAGTAAAGCCTGTATCCCGCTTTATCAGTGGCTTGGTTAATCGATCTGGGCTGCCTACAAACTCATGAGCATTCCATCCTTTAATGCACAGCTTTCCTTGACTAACCGGATGTGATTTACAGGGCAACACGCCTACCAGCTCGCCATCGATAACTTGGAGGTAGAAGCCGCACCCAGCACCACAATAGGGACATGTGGTAAGGATATTCTTATATTCCACTTGCCAACTCCTCTTTCATGGGCATCTCATCCAATGTGGTCAGCAGTGGTGCTTCCTGGGTCATATCCATTCCAGCTTCGTAGTCGAATAAGTCCTTGATGTCTCTCCTTAAAAGCTTAAAGAGAGTTAGCAGAGGAATATCAACAGGGCATGCTTTCTCACATTCACCACACCAGATGCACCTCTCTGAGATATGGGAGAATCTTATGAAGAGAAACATCGGGATTTCAGGTGGCAACCACCCTGTTTCAGTAAAAACTCCCTGTTCCATTTTACAGTCCTTGCAGAAGCACATTGGGCAGGCATTCCGGCAGCCATAGCATTTTATACATTTGCTGAACTGGTATCTCCAAAAGGCTAATCGCTCCGTTATGCTCTTATTCAAAAGAGCATCAACATTCTCATCTTGAGAAACCCCTTCAACCTTCTGTCCCAGAACGAGGTTATCAGGATAGGGTCTCTCACATTTGCATTCGATGGCCTCTTCTTGGGTGCAGGCAATGCCCATGATTTTGGTTTTCCCCAGGTCTATTTGGCTTCTTTTAGCTAGCTCAATTAATGCTCGCTCCTCGCAGCCTCTAGCCACAATGCCAATTCTTGTAGAGGGCTCTTTTCTCTGCATCAAGGATAGTATATTTTCTTTAGATGGTCTACAGGTGTAAGAAAGGCGATACTGGGTTGAGATTTCCATGCTGCCTAGCTTGTCGACGTTGGTGAACAAGTAAGGGGCTAGGTAGCCATTCTGCTCTCTTAGTGCAAATATGGCGTCAACCTCTTTATCTTCAAGCCATTTTCTAGCTAAGTCTCGGATATTCCCTATCATGCTCTCACCTCTTTTCATCCCGTAGAATCGTGGGATTCTGTAGAGTGATGTTTTTCAATGGGTTTGGTCCCAGTCTCTTTATCTCGCTAGTAAATTCTGTAACTATTTTACTGAATCTGCTACCTTCTGCTGCTGAAACCCACTCAAGTCTTAGCCTGCTTGGCTCAATCCCGAGGTAGCCCAACAGTCTCTGTAGGATGGCCATCCTCTTCGCAGTTCGGTGATTACCGTATATATAGTGACAATCTCCAATATGGCAACCGAGAACTAATACTCCATCTGCGCCAGAAGACAAGGCCTTAACTACAAACTCAGGCTCTACCCTACCAGAGCACATTACCCTTATTATCCTTACATTCGGTGGATATTTGATTCTTGAGATGCCTGCCAGGTCAGCTCCCCGGTAGGAACACCAATTACAGCAAAAAGCCAATATCTTTGGTTCAAATTCCACCATAGTAATCACCTTGTATTAGCAAACTACTATCCTTATCGGGAGTAGCTATGAGGAAATAGGACGTTTTATAATGGCAAGCATTTCTTTATGGAATTAGGTCAAAGTTAAGCAATATAAACTATCCGTGAGCAGATGATAGTCATGGCTAAGGGATTAGCCTTATCAGCTTAAGTCCCATGGGTTAGCTTTTTAATCTCATTGCCTTTGGCGTCATGAATGGTTACTTCCAGCGGTAGCTGTCCGGGTAGAGAATGAGTGGCACAAGCCATGCAGGGGTCGTAGGGACGCCATGCCATTTCAATTCGGTTGAGCAAAGCTTCGGTTATCTCTTTGCCAGGTTTTATCAGGTCTTCAGCTGCTTTCTTAATTGATATACTAAGAGCGGCATAATTGTTGGTAGTGCCTGCGATCAAGTTGCACTTCTTAATGAGCCCTCTTTCATCAGTAATATAATGATGTGTAAGAGTACCTCGTGGAGCTTCAACAATGCCTATCCCCTCGTCAGGTATTGCTGTTGGAATAGTACGAATATCAGGGCTGGTTATCTCAGGGTCTTGACTAAGCTCAAGCAATCTCTCGGCAGCATAAAGGATTTCAATGAGGCGTGCCCAGTGGGTCGCTAGTGTGTGGTGAATTGGCTTGCCACCAAGAGTAGCATACATCCTTTCATATTCTTCTTGAGCTAAAGGAGTTGCCATGCCATCAGCAACATTTAGCCGTGACAGAGGTGTTGCCTGGTAAACCCCACTATCTTTACCGCCAACAAGCCCTTTCCAGCCAATCTTCTTAAGATAGGGAAACTTCAGGTATGTCCACGGCTCGACATGTTCGGCTAAATGCTCTAAATATTCCCGGGGAGCATACTTGATAAACTCTTTGCCATCAGGGTCGACAACCCGGACTTTGCCGTCATAGAAATTTACCTTGTTATTATCATCGACTAGGCCCATATAGTAGGTCTTCTGGGTAAAGGTATCACTCAGGACCATGTCCAAGTACTCTTTGTTCTTGAGAATGGTATCGTCAAAGACTTTAAGTGATAATTTAGCAAACTCTAACGAGCGTTTGGCTATTTCCTCTACTTTGGCTCTTTCCTCCTCGTTGAGTCCTCTGCTCACGCCACCAGGTAAGCCGAAGACAGGATGTATTGCACGTCCGCCGAGCATATGAATAATCCAGTGATTTTCCTGGCGGGTTCTTATTACAGCTCCTCCTAGCTCTAGCCCGACTTTAGCAATTACTCCGAGGATATTGCGTTCCGCAGGAGGAGCATCTGGCCCCACTATGAAATCAGGACCAGCGAGAATGTAAAAGTGGGTAGTATGGTCAGTTATGAAGAAAGCGCTATAGAGAAGTTGGCGAAGCTTTTTGGCAGTGCTGGTTGGCTCGACATGAAACAGGTCATCTAGGGTTTTAGTTGATGCTATATGGTGGGCTTCAGGACAAACGCCGCAGATACGCTGAGTTATCTGGGGCATATCTTCGGCTGGCCGTCCCTCTGAGAACTTCTCAAAGCCCCTAAGCTCAGGAATTTGCAGATAGACGTTAGCTACACTGCCATCATCATTAAGAAAAATGGCAATCTTGCCGTGACCTTCAAGCCGGGTAATGGGGTCAATCATTATCCTCTTCATTTTATCCTTGCCCTCCTGAGTAATGAATCTGGCAAGCTATAGCGGTAAAAAGTTCCTGCGGGGTCAACAATATCATTGATTATCCTTTGAATCTCTGTGGGGTCATCAGAATCAATGACGGACGCTAGAGCCGTCAAAAAGTGAGCTCCCTGGTCGACCACTCCTTCCACTGGTCCATAGCAGCCAGTGCAAGGCATGTTAGCCTGAGGACAAGGAGCGCCACAGCCGCCACGGGTAGCTGGCCCGTAGCATAGCAATCCCTGTTCGAGCAGGCATATCTCAGGATCAGGGATAATTTCATAAGGTCTATAAAACTTTTTAACCTTCTTTTCCTTTTTAATGCGAGGGCACTCATCACAAACAGCTTTCACCGAGTGGCTTATAACGGCCCCTTTCGGCGGTAACTTGCCTTCAATTAAGGTTTCAAGGGCAAGCCAGGTGGTCTTCTCTTCCGGAGGACAACCGGGGACAAAATAATCCACATCCACGGTTTGGGCTAGAGTTTTAACTGTATCGTAGAAGTCAGGAATTTCCAGTTCACCTTCAGGCACCAGGACCTTAGACTGGGGATAAACCTTTTCAGGATTATCAGTTGATTGCGTTTCAATATAGACGCGGTCGAAGATCATTTGCCTGTTGAAGAAGTTAGCTAGTCCGGGTATACAACCCTCATAAGAACAAGAACCATAAGCAATCAATATTTTGGATTTAGCTCGTAAAAGTTGGGCGATATGCTCGCCTTCGGAATTCTGAATAGCCCCGTTAAAAAGACAGGCATCAATGCTTTTATCTGGTATCTTCTCTACATCTGAGTATTTAAAATCCATAGCCACTGGCCAGAATACGATATCAGCAGCCTCAGCCAATTTTAGAATTTTTTCACCTATTGCTAAAGTAGCAATGTCACAGCCACCACAACTAGCTGCCCAGTAAAGAGCCAATTTGAGTTTAGCCATGCTTTTCCTCCTCGGAATTTTGCCTGAATGGGCCTAAGGCTCTAACCTTTTCTGTCATGTCGTTGACTATCGATACAAAGTGGTCGCCTTCAGAAGCTGATACCCAGTCAAGACGCACCCGTTCCTCTTCAACCCCTAACTGAGCCAGCATTTTCTTGAGCAATGACATGCGCCGTAGTGTCTTGTAATTCCCCTCAGTGTAATGGCAGTCACCGGGATGACAACCTAAGACTAAAACTCCGTCAGCCCCGAGTTGAAAAGCTTTAAGGATGAATGTTGGCTCTACTCGGCCGCTGCACATTACCCTGATGGTTCTGACATTGGGAGAGCATTTCATCCTGGCTGTGCCAGCCAAATCGGCGCCCCGATAAGAGCACCAGTTGCACAGGAAGCCAACAATTTTAGGTTCCCAACTCATGTCTTCACCTCCTGAAGCTTTGATTTGTAAGGTGCTAATACATCCTTGGGTGACACAGTATTTTTGTGCAGTCCTAAAGCTCGGTAATCGAGCCCCAGGGCAACACCAATTAGCTGGGTAATGGCTAAAACAGGCAAGTTGTAGTTTGCCTTGAATCGTCTCTTGACTATACTCTGGTAGGCATCAAGATTAGTATGACACAGTGGGCAAGTGGTACTGGCAATACACTGGGCTCCGTTTTCTGAGGCGTTAGTCAAGAGTTTGTTGATTAGCTGTAAAGCTACGTCTTCCTCTGATATGATTAGGGAACTGCCGCAGCAGCGAGCTTTAAGCGGGAAAGGAACCGGCTCTGCCCCGAGACTTGCTGCTATAAGGTCAAGCCATTGAGGCATCTCCGGGTCGTCGAAGCCGTATCTAGGGCGTACTTGCTGACAGCCATAATAGCAAGCTACTTTAAGCCCAGTGAGTGGTTTAACAACTTTAGCCGCGATGGCTTCAACTCCGATATCATTAAACAGGACCTCCACGAGGTGGCGGACATGCACAGTGCCCTTGTATTCAAGGCCAACGGTGGCTAATGCATCTCTTACTGTTGCTGCTAACTCAGCGTTTTCTTTTATTAATGAGCGTGCTTCACTTAAAACTATGTAGCAAGAACTGCAAGCGGTGACTAAATCGAGACCAGTCTTTTCTGCCAGGGCCAGGATGCGTGAGGCAATAGTGACAGCTTCAACTTTATTAACACTGCCATAAGGTGATGAACCACAGCAGGTCCAATCCTCTATTTCGCTTAAGTCCATATCCAAGGGTTTGGCAATAGCTTGTATGGAAAGCTCTACCGGTACTGCGGTTGCCTCCATAGAGCAACCAGGGTAATAAGCGTAATACTTCACTGAGCACCTCCTGCTGTAACTTTTGCCAGGATGGCCTTAATTTCATCTTTGCCTTTCACCTTCTTAGGCATTAGCGGCATACGACCATGTATTAATAAATCTATAGCTAGGGGAAGCATCTTGATTGCAGCTAGAGGGTTGGTTTTCAAGTAATATTTAAACATAAAGCCGAATTCGTGAACGCGCCCATTTCTCTTTATAGAGCCAACAAGGCTTTGATACATGGCTGGAGAGTGGGTTGGAGGCTTATATCCTTCCTTAAGTGCTAAGGACTCCAATGCATGCATAATATTCGCTGGCCTAATATCTCGAGGACAGTGTGCTGTACATAAATAACAAGAGACGCAAAACCATATAGAGTTGCTGGACAAGACGTCATCACGCATATCAGCTCTTACCATAGCGATAATTTTTCGCGGAGGATATTCCCAGTGGGTAGCCGTGGCACAAGAACCGCTGCAGACTCCACATTGAATACATTCACTTATTTTGTTGCTTCCAGGTATACTGGCTACCTCTTTTAGAAAACTTTGAGGGCTATTTTTCCTCATCTCTGAAGCCTCCTTTAATTTCGATTGGCTAATAATTACACCAGGATGCCTTCGAGCTCCGCCATGATTTGCTCAGCAGTAAAGTGCTTCTGGGTGATAGCACTGCTGGGGCAGGCGGCCACACATGTTCCGCAACCTTTACACAAAGCCTCATTGACTCGAGATACCTTTTTATCTTCAACGAAAGATATGGCACTATAGGGACAGAGAAGATTACAGATTCGGCAGCCAGAGCATTTCTCTTCATCAATAACAGCGGTGGCTGCCTCAATCTCCACCTTTCCCTTGCTAATTAAGGCTAAAACCCGGGCCGCAGCTGCCGAAGCCTGGGCTACAGTATCTGGTATGTCTTTAGGGCTTTGACAACACCCAGCAACGAAGACACCGTCAGTCATAGTTGCTACCGGGTCAAGTTTGGGGTGTTTCTCCAGGAAGAAGCCATCGGCACTACGGCTAACAGAGAAGAGTCTGGCAACCTCTTCAGCATCTTGTTGTGGCTCCAAACCGCAACTTAAGATAACCATGTCAACAGGAATGCGGCGCTGGCGACCAACCAGGGTGTCCTCGAACTGGACAACTAGTTTCCCCTTTTCCTCGGGCGTCTCAGCGACATTGGTTACCTCGCCAGGACGACCTCTGAAGAAAGTGGTGCCTTCTTTAAGAACCCGGTTATAAAACTCTTCGAAACCTTTGCCTGCGCTTCTGATATCGATATAGAACTCATACACTGTTGCCTCAGGGATATGCTCACTTACTAGATGAGCGAACTTCATAGAATACATACAGCATACCCTAGAGCAGTATTCATGATAGTTCGCGTCACGGCTACCGACACAGTGGATGATGGCAACGCTCTTCGGCTCAGTGCCATCTTTAAGTGATATTTTGCCGTTTGTCGGTCCGACAGCATTGACTAACCTTTCAAACTCAAGACTGGTGAGAACATTATCTAGTCGACCATATCCATACTGGGTCAGTGGAGTTGGGTCGAAGAGTTTGTAGCCGGTAGTTAAAATAATATTGCCCACTTCTATTTCTACGAATTGGTCAACCTGCTCAAAATTGATGGCGTCTCTCTCGCAGAATTTTTCACAGGCCCGGCATTTGCCTTTCAGGAAGTAAGCACAATGCTCTTTATCTATAACCGGTATGTTTGGCACCGCTTGAGCAAATGGGGTGTAAATGGCTTTCCTTTTAGCTAAGCCGACATCGAATTCACTGTCTGCTGTCCAGGGGCACTTCTCCTGACATACACCACAGCCGTTACACTTATCCTCATCTACATAACGGGCCTTTTTCCGAATCTTCACTTTGAAGTTTCCGATAAAGCCGGAAACCTCCTCTACTTCGCTGTAGGTCATTAGCTCTATATAAGGATGAGCTCCTACCAAGCTCATCTTCGGTGTCAGAATACAAGCAGAACAGTCTAAAGTGGGGAAAGTCTTGTCCAACTGAATCATATGTCCACCGATACTGGGGTCTCTTTCCACGAGATAAACTTTATGTTCGGAATCAGCGATTTCCAGAGCGGCTTGAATACCAGCGATACCGCCACCAACAATCAAAGTATTTGGGTTAATTGGAACCTCATTGGCTTCCAGTGCCTGGTGATAATAAACACGCCTGACTGCAGCGCTCACCAGGGCTTTAGCCTTTTCAGTAGCTTTCTCACGGTCTTCAGTTACCCAGGAGCAGTGCTCCCGAATATTAGCCATTTCGAAGAAATAAGGGTTAAGCCCACTTTCTTGGAGAACATGACGGAAGGTTGGCTCATGCATCTGCGGCGAGCATGAAGCTACTACCACTCGGTTAATCCCAAATTCTCTGATGTCGTTTTTGATAAGGTCTTGCCCCGGGTCAGAACACATGAATTTGTAATCGCGCGCTATTTCTACTGCGGGCAAGCTTCGGGCATATTCAGCTACTTGCTCAACATCTACTGTACCAGCTATGTTGCTGCCACAATGGCATACGTAGACACCAATCTTTGGTTCCATGTTAGCCTCCTGATCAGGATTGCTTCTAATCGTTCCTCTATTCAATAAAATAAAAAAGGTAGCTATGGCCACTAGTTGGCTGTATAGCTACCTGCAAACAAACCCCTGTCTCTTTTTGTCATGCTAAAACGCTATTTATTATAGTATTAGTCTGCTTCGATGACAAGCACAGGCTATACGGGTTAGGTGGCTTTGTCAATAATTTTGTCTCTGCGCTAGATTTCAGGTCAGATGGAGCGGGAGACGGGACTCGAACCCGCGACAGCCTGCTTGGAAGGCAGGAACTCTACCACTGAGTTACTCCCGCAAAGTCGCATTTATTCTAACCTCGAAACCGTCCCTTGTCAAAGGGAGGTGCTTGCTTTATCGAAGAAGGCAAGCAAGCTCTCAATTTTGGTGGCATGGTTCCTTTATGCTTTGCACCTTAGCTTCTTGAAGACAGTGCTGCTATGTAATATTTGGTGAGTAGAGTAGGTTCAGGTTAGGCGGCTTGAAATGATACAATATAGTTGTGAAGTTAGGCAGGTGTAGTTATTTTGGATGATAAAAGTCTGGAGATGCTCGAGTTTCCCCAGATAAGGGAGATACTGGCTGGATTTACTTCATTTTCGGTTAGCCGCGAACTGGCTATTAATCTTCAACCAATTTCGGATTATGAACGGGTTTCTCTGCTGCTGAGACAGTCGGCTGAGGCACGACATTTCCTTTCTCTAGAGCCGGACTTTTCTATTGGGAAAGTTGTTGATATTCGTGAAGATGTGAAGATGGCAGCGCGGGGTAAGGTTCTTGAGCCCCAAAGCCTCGTAGAAATTCAGGAGACTCTTGCTGCTATCTTCCAATTGCGTAATAGTATCGGGAAGCTGTCAAAAGAACTCCCGTTGCTCTGGGGTATTGCTGAAGGTATTGTTGAGCTTCGCCACATTGAGAAAAATATCGGCACATGCCTTACACCGACTGGTGAGCTACTGGATTCTGCCTCGTCCAAATTGGTCACGGTTAGGCAACAGTTGAGGCAAGCACGCGAGCAGTTGTTAAACCGCTTAGAAGTCATAATGAGGTCGCCTAAGGGGCGCAGGATAATTCAAGAGCCTATTATTACCGAGAGAGAAGGGAGGTATGTTATTCCAATCAAGGCTGAGTTTCGAAAAGAAATAAAGGGCATTGTTCATGATGCCTCCAACACTGGCGCTACCATGTTTGTTGAGCCATGGGCGACTGTAGAGATGGGGAATGAGCTTCGAGAGTTGGCGATGGAAGAAAAGCGTGAGGTAGAGAGAATTCTTGGGGATCTGAGCGCTGAGGTTGGAGCATATGAGGCAGAAATCTGTCACAATATAGCCCTAGTTGCTGAGGTGGACTTGGCGCTGGCTAAAGCGAGGTATGCCAAGAAGGTAAGGGCTACCGAACCCTTCCTTACTACCTTTAATGAAAATGGAAAGGGAAACGCGGGTGAACAGGCTGGTAAGCTCAGACTCGTTGAAGCCAGGCATCCCGTGCTTGCAGAAAAAGCGGTACCACTTTCTGTGGAGATGGGGCAGGACTTCTCTATCCTCGTGATTACCGGGCCTAATACGGGGGGTAAAACGGTAGCACTTAAGACGATTGGCTTGCTTAGCTTAATGGCACAGGCTGGCATCCCTATCCCTGCTTCAGCGGAGAGTTGCCTCCCAGTCTTTGATGGTATATTTTCTGATATTGGTGATGAGCAGAGCATTGAGCAGACGCTTTCCACCTTTAGCTGGCATATAGGTAATATTGTACGTATCATCAAGAGTGCTACAAAAATGAGCCTCGTGCTTCTGGATGAGTTAGGCACGAGCACTGATCCAGCAGAAGGTTCTGCTCTGGCTCGCTCTATTTTGCTCTATTTCTTATCACGGGGAACGATGACTGTAGCTACCACTCATTATGGTGACCTCAAGGCGTTCGCACATACAACTCCAGGGCTGCAAAATGCTTCACTTGACTTTGACTCAGCTACGTTGCTGCCGACGTATCACCTGACGGTGGGTATCCCTGGTGGCAGCAATGCTCTGGCTACTGCTTCTCGACTTGGCTTGCCCATCAAGATTATCACCGATGCTAGGGAGATGCTTTCGAAGGGTGCTCAGGAGTTAGAGGCATTGCTTGCCGATTTGGTGAGCGAAAAGCGACGAACTGAGGTTCTTCGTTGCGATCTAGAAAAAGCCAGAGATGAGGTAGAACGACAGAATGCCAAGTTAGAAAATGAGCTTCGATGGCTAGAAACAGAAGAACGAAAGGTTATTCAAGAGACTCGTGACAGGGTTATCCGTGAGGCTGCTGAGCTGCAGAAAGAAATCCGCCATGCTGAGTCAGAATTACGGAAGGAAATGTCGAAGGAAAGCA